>JAIQGB010000407.1 GCA_020072905.1 Terriglobia bacterium
CCCGAAAAGCAGAGCCATGTGAACTACCGCCTTCGTCTCGATGAGCATGAACCCGGCGCCCAGGAAGAGCATTCTTCCCGAAAGCCGAAACCTGCCGGCGCCGCCCGCCGCGCGGGGCAGAAAGAGAAAGACGAGCAGTACGGCCAGCCCGCCCATGATGGCCATGCCTCGCAGGCTCAGGGCCGGGATAGAGGCCCGCCGGAGGTAGAGGAACGGCCAGTCGTCGGTCGCCATCTGGATGTCGGCGGGAAGGTCCACACGCGAGAGCGTGAATCTCTTCCAGTGGCCAATGTCCTCAGGCGCGGGATGCACCAAGAACCCGTTTTGTGACGTCGGCGACGCGGCTTCATCATCGCGCAAAAAGTATTCGGGATTGCGCGCGAAGGCCTGCTCGAGCCGCCCGGTGTTGCCGGCGACGAAAATCGTGAATCCGCCGGCGCTTTGGGGTTCGACAATGGGACGCGGGGGCAACGTCAGGACCAACGGCGGCGAGCCGAAAACGTCCTGGAGGCCGCGGAAAATGCGCGCCACGATCCAGCCTTGCCGGAAAAAGTTGTAAACAACAAATTCACCGCCCGGTTTCAGGCAGCGCCGGACGTCTTGAAAAGCCTGGAGCGTGAAGAGGTAGCTCTCCAGGCGGATGTTGCTGTAACTGCTGTGGAGAACTAGTGAGTCCACGAGGGCGTAAATGATCAAGTCGTATTTCCGGCTCGTGGAGTGCAGAAAGTTCCGTCCGTCGTCCACATAGGCAGTGGTGCGGGGGTCAGCGTAAGGGCCATCGTAATGGAAGGCTCTTCCCAGGCGCAGTATCACCGGATCAATTTCCACCGCGTCCACGTGCCGGGCGCCCCACTGCAAGGCACGGCTCACATCGTTGCCGCTGCCTGCCCCGATGATCAGGACGTCCTGGAATGGCGCACCGCCGGCATCGCGGTTCAGGAGGTAGGGAAGGGGATAGGCGTGCGAGGGCAGCGAATTGTTGTAGCGGGAAACCATGTCCTGGTGGGTGATCAGATTGACGGTGATCGCCCGCCGCCCGAGGTCATAGTCGATTCGGTAGTACGGTGACCACAGGTGCATTCCGGTCGGCTGGCCATTGATGGTGTAGCTGCCCGAGGTCAAGGACGCCAGGTAGATCGAGGCCAAAACTGGAACCGCCAGAGCTTCGCGCAGCACCCAGCGTCCCGGTGGTCGGCGCGCCGAACTGCGCTCATGGATGAAGTAGGCGAGGGCCGCCGCCACGGGCAGGAACCACCAAAACGGTGTCAGCTCCCACCAAGAGCAGGCGGCGAACAGGACGATACCCACGATGCTCCCCAGAATGTTCAGGCTGTAGGCCTGCACTCGGTTGGGGATTTTCTGGAACGCCCGGCCGAGTTCCTGGCCGGGACCGATCAGAGCCAGCGCCAGGATCAGAAAAAAGAAACCGCCCAGGACTTCCACGGGGATGAAGAAGCGCGCCGGATCGGGAGTGACGTACTCGGTCCCAAAAAAGACCAGTTGCGGGCTTACCGGATTGCCCACGCGGACCAGTTTTTCGACTTCCGTCCGCGAGCGCTCGATCAGGTGCGCCGAGGCCATGGCCACGACGAGAAGCAGAGGCGTCCAGTAAACGAAGTTCCATTTCCTGGAGGCGGCGAGGCATCCCACCGACATGCCAAGGAAGCAAGCGAGCAAAACCGTGTTGGTGAAGAAAGTCAGGAACAGGACGTGGGCAGGGAACCAGCGGATGCAGGCCAGCTCAAGAAACAGTATCAAGACGCTCGCCAGAAAGAGTTCTACACCCGGGCGGAAGGTGGAAGGCGAGGAAAGCGAAGTGTTGGAAATGGAATCGACCTGGCTGCCCATGCCTTGGTGTCCGCTTGCCGCGCCACGGATGTCTGCGGAGCGCGCGATCAATGTGCTTCAATAGCGTGTGAAGAGTTGTCCCCACTCGGTTTCAAGGGCCCGCTTCACTCTGCCTCGCCCGATAAGGGGATACCAATAAACATCGTGATAGAGGATCGACGCGGCGTAGGACCACGGCGCGATCGCCGTGCGCAACAAGAACTTCTCCAGGGGCTTCAGAGGCCCCCAGTAGATCAGCTTTTGGCCCCGGCTTGCGAACGTGTCACGCAGGCCGTCGAATTGGAAATTCACCCGCGCGATGTCGTCACCTACGATTTCGATTTCACGGACGTCTCCGCAGCCGAGGCCTTGCTCGTGCGCCAGCCGGATGAATTTGATGGAGAGCGGGTCGAAGCCCATCATCTTCGCCGCCACAGCGTCGATCGCCACCATATCGCCGCTCGCCAGGATGTAATTCTTGATGTGCGGGACCATGCAGCGCGGGCCCGGGCCATCCCCTGCGAACGTTCCGTCCATAACAGCGAAGATTCCCGGATGAATCTCTTTCTGGATGGCCAGCAGGTCCACGAGCGTTTCGTGGATGACACTGTGCGTCCAGTGACGCTTCTCGAACAGCAGCCCGCCGAAGGCGTTTTTCATCGCGCCCGTGATGCGGGTGAAGACGTGAGTCTTCATGGTGGGAAGATGGATGATATTGGACCCGATCAGGCGCTTGGGAATGCGGATGCCGTCTGGATAGATGGAGTCAAGCACCAGCATCTTGGCCTTGGGCTCGTAGCGGATCCAGGGTTCGGATTTCTCGTAGAGATGGATGTTCCGCAGCCCGTACTTGTCCACCACCACCTGATTGTGCTTGTTGACGACCTCGCCGCGCTTGGCGCTCACCACCACGGTACGGTTGTGGCAACCGTAGAGCTTCTCTTTCGCGTAGCCGTCTTCGAGCAGCGTGGCAATCACGCCGTCGAGCTGCCAGGGTGTTGTCGAGCAGGCGGGATAGAAGAAATGCCAGGAAATATTGATTTTGAGCGCGGTCTCCGGCTCCTTGGGGAGGAAAGCTTGATAGCCGGCCAATCGCATCAGACGCTTGTAGTCTTCAATCACCGTGGCCGGGCTGGTTTTGAGAACCGCGACTTTTGAAGCAGCCATATCCGACCGTTTCTAGAGGTAAATAATAAGAACCACCGCAACCGCCCAGAGCACAACGATGGAGAGCAGAACCCGGTCCGTGAGCAGCAGTCGCGTGGGGTTTCCGCCTTCACTCACCTGGTGGACCAGGTAGAGGTAACGGAAAATCCCAAAGAGGACGAACGGAATCGTCAGTTCCAGGCGCTTACCCGGAAATTTGGCCGTCACATCCGCAGATAGAGTGTACAGCGAATAGGACATGACCGTCGAGGCGGTCACAATGCCGATGAGCTGGTCCAGGAAGTAGGGGCTGTAGTTCGCCAGGCTCGCTCGGTGATTGGCCGCGTTACTGCCCAACAGAACCAGCTCCTGCCGGCGCTTGGTCAAGGCCAGGAAGAGCGCCAGCAGCGTGGTACACACGATCAACCACGGGGAAATCGCAACGTGGATAACCAACCCGCCGCCGAGGACGCGCAGCACGAACCCGGCCGCAATGACAAAGACATCGAGCAACATGACGTGTTTGAGAAACCGCGAATAAAGAGCATTGAGGGCGGCGTAGATAGCGATGACGAAGAAGAATTGCCGGTCGAGCGACCAGGCACCCGCCAGCGCGACGGAGCCCAAAAGGGCAGAAGCCACCAGGGCCGTCCGGGCGCTCAAGCGCCCCGAGGCGACCGGCCGCTGGCGCTTGACCGGGTGCTGCCGGTCCTCGGCGGCGTCGAGAACGTCGTTGAGCAGATAGACGGCGCCCGCCACCCCGCAGAAGACCAGTGCCGCCAGCGTTACGAGGTAAACGCGGTGCCAGGCGAAG
>JAIQGB010000408.1 GCA_020072905.1 Terriglobia bacterium
GGGGAACCAGCAGAGCGGGACCATCACGTTCACCTACAAGGGTGGCAAGAGATCCACGGCGCGCTACCAGTCCACAGGAGAGCGGGGCTGCTACAGGTTTGATGGCACCCCGTTCTGTTACAGCGGCGCGGCACGCTGCCAGTGAAGGGGCGCGCAGCCTTCGCAGCTTGGCGCTGCGAACCGTTCGGGGTGGAGGTGTCGACACGTGCCTCTGGGACAACGTGGGTGGAGCGTATGGCCATCATCCAAAACGGGCTAAGGCAAACATCCTCAAAATACTGCACCTAATATGAACTTTCCTGCACATTTTGTACGAACTCCCCGGAACGCTCCAAGGGCGGCATTCATGGCCCTACTCGTAACGTATTGGAACTAAGTGACATAACTAAGCCATAGGAATGTCTCGGATGGCGGACGTTTGGCCAATCAGTTGCTCAGTCAGGTAACAGACGGAGGGGGGAAGCTCCGTACATCACGTTTTTATGAAAACAAGGAGTGTGCGCCAGTGAATCGCAAAAGAATTCTCCAAACACTTGCGTTGATGGCGGGGTTGGCGCTTTTCAGCGCCATGGGCTTCTCAGACCCATGCGATCTGACCGCCCCGCTATCGTCTTGCACGATCGATAACGCAATCTACAATAGCATCCAACCGACGCCGGAGGGCTCAGGCGTCATCCAGTCGTTTGTGCGACTCGGAGGCTCGCCCGGCTCCACTGGTCCCGTCGAACAAGGTTTCAATACGACCTTCCGCCCGGTAAGCTTCGACGAAAACACCAGCCCAACGTTCACCCACGATATTTTCTTGGCGGGGACGGAGGTCCAGAATGTTGGCGGGATAAACTACTATGTGTTCCACCTGGACATAAACCAAACTGGTAGCGCCCCGCTTCTCTCCCTGGACGACGTACAGATCTTTACGTCTTCCACGGGGAACCAGCACCCCACCGCTTTCGACGCCAACGGGGTTCTGGAGATCTCAGGAAACCTCGCTTATCGGCTAGACGCTGGAGGGGTAAATAACGAGGTTGTCCTCAATTACAACATCAACGGCGGAAGCGGACAGGGCGACATGGACCTGTTGGTCCCGGTGAGCGCTTTCGGGGCCGTTGATCCAAATAGTACTTACGTTTACCTGTATTCCATATTTGGCGGGATGGGGGCTGATTGTGTGAACCAGTTCTTTGACAACACAGGGAACAACCCGATCACCAGCTCCTGCGCCAACAACGACGGCTACGAGGAGTGGTACCGCGTCACGGGCCCTGCTCCAGAAGTTCCCGAGCCCGCCACGCTGACGCTCTTAGGCACGGGCCTGGTCGCATTGGGCGCCAAGCTCCGTCGCCGGACGAAGAAGAAGTCATAGAATCCTTTGGGTTTCTTTGTTTGGCCCGCCCCGGGACGATTCACGTCCCGGGGCTTTTGCTTTGGGGCCTCGGCGAGATTCTGAGTGCGGGCTCAGCGATTTCGCGCCCCAGCCTGCCGCCGAGGTTAGCCCGTCCCACGGCCCGCTCTCGCTCCGTCTCTCTTTCCTCATCTCTTGGAGTCGGGTATCCTACTGAGCGGGGCCAGGCACTCTGGACCATGTGCTGGCGACCGACGGTTGGGGAGCTGGGCAGCATTTTCAACGGGCCGTCTCGGACGGTAGTCCCCGCCCCCGAGTGGAGAGTGGCAAATGAGGAATTCTCGCATTCTTGGTTTGGTACTGGTTGCGGGTCTCTTGGTCGGCTGCGCGCGCGATCCCAATGTCCGCAAGCAACGGTACTTGGAAAGCGGGGAACAGTACCTTCAGCAGGAAAAGTACCGCGAGGCCGCCGTGCAGTTTCAGAACGCCTTGCAGGTGGATCCGCGATTCGCCTTGCCTCTCTGGAGAATGTCACCGGGTCCCTGGATGAGATGAAAGCGGCGATTCAGCTCGCTCCCGAGCGGCCGCAGTCCTATGTGAACCTGGGCATGCTGCAGCTCAACGCCAAGGACGTGGCGGCGGCCGAGCAAAGCTTCAAGAAAGCCGTCGCCCTCAATCCCAAGTCGACCCAGGCACTTGCGGCCATGGGGAACTTTTATCAGGCGGTGCGGCGTTGGCCGGAGGCTGAACAAGTCTTACGCAAGGCCATCGAACTCCAGCCCAAAGACCCTCAGTTGCGTGTCACGCTGGTGCGCCTCTTTCTGGCCCAGGGGAAAAAGGAGGCGGCGGAACAATTCGCCAAAGAATCCCGCCCAGCCCTGGCAGGCGACCCCAAGGGTCCCCGTTTTCTGGGGGACTACTATTTTATGGTCGGTGATTTGGATAAGGCCGTCGCGGAATTCGGTTCCGTGCACGCCGCCCATCCGAAAGACCTTGGGGTAACAAGGACTTACGCCCAACTTCTCATCCTCAAGAATCGTCTAGACGAAGCTTCACGGCTCACCGATGCCATTTTGAAAGACAACCCGAAGGACGGCCCGGCCCTGGTTGATCGCGCCCAGATCTTGATCCGCCAGAAGCGGGCAGGGGATGCCATCCCCGTACTGGAAGGAGTGCTGAAGAGTGAGCCGGATAATGCCCTCGCCCACCTGCAGTTGGGCACTGCGTTGAGCATGGCAGGCAACAATGAGCGGGCAGAAACGGAATGGCGAGAAGCGGTCCGATTGCGTCCGGATACGTATCTAGGATGGCGGGCCCTGGCGAATGCGGCCATGCGCAAAGGGGACAGCGGGCTGCTCAACGAGTGCGTGGGCCGGATGATCCAGTTGCGGCCCGACCTCCCGCAGGGCTACCTGCTGCGCGCGGCGTCAAAGGTATCGAGGAAAGACCTCAAGGGCGCGGAGCAAGACTTCAAGAAGGCTATCGAAGTAGCCCCCCAAGATTCTGCGGGATACACCAACCTGGGCGCCTTGCGCGCGGCGCAGAAACGCTACCCCGAGGCGGAAAAACTCTTTCAACAGGCTCTGGAACGAAATGCGAGCGATACAGACGCCGTGGACAATCTCGTCCGAATGTATTTGAGCCAGAAACAACCTGCCAAGGCTATTGCTGCCGTCGAGGCACAAATTCCCCGCGCCCCGAATAGCAGCCCTCTCTACTTCCTGGCGGGCAGACTTTACACCGCCATGCGCGATTACGGTAAGGCCGAGGCAGCCCTGGAGAAGAGCGTGTCTTTGGATCCGAACAACGTCCAGGCCTTCACTCTTCTTGGACAGGTCGAGACCGCCCAAGGTTCTGTGGACAAGGCCATCGCCAACTACGAACGGTCTATCCAAGCGAATCCTATGAACGTGGGGAGCTACATTCTGCTCGCCACTCTGGAGGAAAAGAAAGGAGACTGGCAGAAGGCGCAGCAACTCTACCTGAAGGCCCTGCAGGTCCAGCCCGATTACCCCTTGGCGGCCAACAATCTAGCCTACTTGCTCCTGGAGCACGGGGGAAATACGGATGTCGCCCTCTCCTATGCCCAGGTGGCTCGTCGAGGCTTGCCGGAGGCGCCGTTCGTGGCGGACACGCTGGGCTGGGCTTACTTCCACAAAGGGAACTACGAGTTAGCCACCCAGATGTTCGAGGAGGCGGCAAGGAAAGCCCCCAAAGATCCTGCCTTCCAGCACCATCTGGGGCTGGTCTACCAGAAGACCAATGACCCCGCCCGGGCGCGCGAGCACTTCGAACGCGCTCTGCAGCTCAACCCGAATTACTCCGAGGCGGCGGAAGTCCGCAAGGCCTTGGCCGAGCTGACTAAAGGATAGACTTCTCCGGGGGGCGCTTGACCCCGACGGAGTTCGCGATACTGCACTCCCCAGGCCGACGGAACCCGGCGGTCATTTGGGCTGGCAAGGCAAGAAGCTATTTCTTGCAAGAAGGGCTTGACAACGGTCGCAGGCGAGTGTAATATTGCAAATTGCTCTGCAAGGGAATCACCCCACAGAGTTGTCGGCAGTAAGGAGCCGAGCCGGATACGGGGGCTGAGTGCCCTGCTGTCGATCCCACCCCTAGATTGGGGTCCCGCCGCGAGGCGGGAACAACTGTTCTTTGACAATTGAGTTGAGCAAGCCACGTCAAGGCACAAGTGCGGGGATTGGGGATTGGGCGTTAGGGATTAGCCGAAGGGCCAGTCCTGGCGCGAGTTCCTGTTCCTCGAATCTTGTGCGATGCTGAGCGACTGATCCGGTCTCGACTTCGGTCGAGGCGGGATCGATCCCTCCTCCGCGCAGGCGGGGGAGAACTCACAACATTCCAACGCGCGATGTCGCCGCGGCGGGACCGCAAGGTCTTGCCCGCGGATGACGATCGGCGCGGGAGCTAATTTCAAACGAGAGTTTGATCCTGGCTCAGAATCAACGCTGGCGGCGTGCCTAACACATGCAAGTCGAACGAGAAAGTCCCCGCAAGGGGATGAGTAAAGTGGCGCACGGGTGAGTAACACGTAGCTAACCTACCTTCGAGTGGGGGATAACCTGGGGAAACCCGGGCTAATACCGCATCACGTTCCGGCGGCGCAGGCCGCGGGAATCAAAGGCCCGCAAGGGTCGCTGGGGGAGGGGGCTGCGGCCGATTAGCTAGTTGGCGGGGTAATGGCCCACCAAGGCGATGATCGGTAGCCGGCCTGAGAGGGCGCACGGCCACACTGGCACTGAAACACGGGCCAGACTCCTACGGGAGGCAGCAGTGGGGAGTTTTGCACAATGCCCGAAAGGGTGATGCAGCAACGCCGCGTGAGGGATGAAGGCCTTCGGGTCGTAAACCTCTTTCGACTGGGAAAAACGGGCGGGCGAAGAACCCGCTCTGATGGTACCGGTGGAAGAAGCCCCGGCTAACTACGTGCCAGCAGCCGCGGTAATACGTAGGGGGCGAGCGTTGTTCGGAATTATTGGGCGTAAAGGGCGTGTAGGCGGTGCGGTAAGTCGAGTGTGAAATCCCCAGGCTTAACTTGGGGCGGTCGCTCGAAACTGCCGTGCTAGGGTGCGGGAGAGGGCAGTGGAATTCCCGGTGTAGCGGTGAAATGCGTAGATATCGGGAGGAACACCTGTGGCGAAGGCGGCTGCCTGGACCGTTACCGACGCTGAGGCGCGAAAGCTAGGGGAGCAAACAGGATTAGATACCCTGGTAGTCCTAGCCCTAAACGATGAGCACTGGGTGTGTCCGCGTCCGCGGATGTGCCGGAGCTAACGCGTTAAGTGCTCCGCCTGGGGAGTACGGTCGCAAGGCTGAAACTCAAAGGAATTGACGGGGGCCCGCACAAGCGGTGGAGCATGTGGTTCAATTCGACGCAACGCGAAGAACCTTACCTGGACTCGAAATGTAGTCGCCGGCTTCAGAGATGAAGCTTTCCCGCAAGGGACGGCTGCATAGGTGCTGCATGGCTGTCGTCAGCTCGTGTCGTGAGATGTTGGGTTAAGTCCCGCAACGAGCGCAACCCTCACCCTTAGTTGCTCGCTCGCAAGAGAAGCACCCTAAGGGAACTG
>JAIQGB010000409.1 GCA_020072905.1 Terriglobia bacterium
GGAGTGGCTGGGCCACGTCCGCCTCTCGAGTGTGCGCTTCAACGATGGCGGCTCGGGTTCTTTCGTGAGCCCGCACGGCCTGGTGCTGACCAACCACCATGTGGCTTTGGGACAGTTGCAGAAGATTTCGACGCCGAAGAAAGATTACGCGAAAGGCGGGTTCTACGCGCGGACCCGGGCTGAGGAGGTGAAGTGCCCGGACCTGGAGCTGAACGTCCTGGTCTCGACGGAAGATGTCACGGCGCGCGTGCAGGGTGCGGTGAAGCCCGGCATGAGCGAGGAAGTGGCCCTCAAGGCGCGCAAAGCCGAGGCGGCCAAAATCGAAAAGGAGAGCATGGATTCGACCGGCTTGCGCTCGGACGTCGTGTGGCTTTACAGCGGCGGCGAGTACTGGCTCTACCGCTACAAGAAATACACGGACGTTCGGATGGTCTTTGCGCCCGAGCAGCAGATCGCCTTCTTCGGAGGAGATCCGGACAACTTCACCTATCCGCGCTACGACCTCGACATGGCGCTCTTCCGCGTCTATGAGAACGGCAAGCCCGTGGAGGGCAAAGACTATCTGCAATGGAGCACGAAGGGCGCGGCGGATGGTGAGCTGGTGTTTGTTTCGGGCAACCCGGGCTCCACGGACCGCCTAACGACGATGGCGGGAATCGAAGTACAGCGCGACTATCTCCTGCCGATGGTTCTCAAGAGCCTGAAGCGGCGATTGGAGGCGCTCCGGCAGTATGCCGCGCGCGGCCCCGAGCAAAATCGCCAGGCTTCGCGGCCGATCTTCTACATCGAAAATTCCATCAAGGCTTTCACGGGAGAATACCAGGGCTTGCTCGACAAAAGCCTGATTGCCAAAAAGCAGAAGGGGGAGGCGGACTTCCGAGCGCTGGTCAGGGGCAAACCGGAGTGGCAGCGGGAGTACGGCTCGGCGTGGGAGGACATTGCCGGAGCCGAGCAGAAGTTTGCGAAGAATATCAAACCGTTCCGCTACCGGTACCTGCGCGGCTCGCGGCTGGCGGATATCGCCGTCGAAATCGTGCGCTACGTGGCCGAGGTCAAGAAACCCGACGGCGAGCGGCTGGAAGGCTACCACGATTCCCAGCTCGAATCGTTGCGCTTCCGGCTCTTCTCGCCCGCGCCGGTCTATCCCGGCATGGAGGAGGTCCTAATTGCCAACACGCTCGGCGAGTCGGCCGACGAGTTGGGCTCCGATGACCCGTTTGTAAAGGCCGCGCTTGGGGGCCATACGCCGGAGGAAGTGGCGCGCGAGTTGGTTTCCGGCACCAAGGTCGCGGACCCGACGGTGCGCAAGTCGCTCGTGGAAGGCGGCCCGGCGGCGGTCGAGGCCTCGGCGGATCCGTTGATCGTCTTTGCGCAGCGCGTGGACCCCTTCCTGCGCGAGATGCGCAAGTGGTATGAAGACAACGTCGAGAGCGTGGAGACGACGGCGGGTGAAAAGATCGGCAAGGCGCGCTTTGCGGCCTATGGCAAAACCGTGTACCCCGATGCGACGTTCACGCCGCGGCTCACCTTCGGGCCCGTCAAGGGCTATCCGATGAACGGCACGCAGGCGCCACCCGAAACGACGTTTTACGGACTCTACGATCGGGCCTACAGCTTCGGGCTGAAGACGCCTTATGAATTGCCCGCCCGGTACCTCCAGCGCAAGAACCGGCTCGATCTCTCCACTCCCCTGAACTTCGTCAGTGCCTGCGATATCATTGGGGGTAACTCCGGCTCGCCGGTGATTAACCGTAACGCCGAACTCGTAGGGCTGATCTTCGACGGGAACATCGAAAGCCTGGTGGGCGATTACGTTTACAGCGACGAGAAAAACCGCGCCGTGGCCGTGCACAGCTCGGCGATCATCGAAGCGCTGCGCAAGCTCTATGACGCGGCGCCGCTCGCCGACGAATTGCAGGGCCGGCCCGCGGCCGTGAAGCCGGCAGAGAAATAGCCGGCGGACAGGGGAGGGAAGTCTGCCCGTGAAAATGGGCCGTCGTTACAAGGCGTACGCGGGCATCACCGGCGTTACCTATCAGTATTTCTTCGCTGCCCGCCGGCGCGTGACTCGTCCGGAGGGGTTGGGTCCGGGAAGCGACTACACGTTTGCGGTCACGGCCGACCAGCACCCGCCCTTCTCCCTCCAGGTGTTTGTTTCCGACCGGGCGCTCGAAACGTGGAGGGAAACCCACGGCCGCGCGCTCGATGCCAACGAGCAGTACGCCGCCGCGAAAATGCGCTTGTTCCGCGCCTTCGACGAGTGCGAGCGGCTCGTCGACGAGCGCCTCAACCTGCTGATGGACGAAGCCAACATCGGAGAATTGCTCGAGCAGGTTGACTTGGCGTGAAGCAGGGGCTGAAGGGAAATCCTGCGGATTCCCAGGCGCGCGCCGCTACTTGGCGGAGGGCAACGCCGCCGTCCAGGGATGACGGTGTACCTGCCGAGACGCAGACCGTCCCCGACCTTGCGCGAGCGCTCGGCTCGGCAGGGCGTGGGTGCGTCGGGCGAAATTGGTGTATACTTACCCTGTTCAGGGCCTCGAATAGAAAAGATTGCGGACACTGCGGGGGCTGGGTTTCCCCGTGAATTCACTTTGGAGGAGGGTTCTGTGCCATCTGTCTCTCTCGATCAATTGCGGACGCAGTTCCGCGGGCAAATCATCCAGCCGGGTGACGCGGATTACGATTCCGCGCGCAAAGTTTACAACGGCATGATCGACAAGCGGCCGCGCCTCATGGCGAAGTGCGTTGATGTTGCCGACGTCATCGCCGCCGTCAATTTCGGCCGTGACAGCGGATTGCTGACGGCGATTCGCGGCGGCGGACACAACGGGGGCGGGCTGGGGATCTGCGACGACGGCCTGGTTGTTGACCTTTCACGAATGAAGGGCATTCGGGTCAATCCCGCCACCCGTACGGTTCGTGTAGAGGGAGGCTGCCTAGGGGCTGACGTGGACCACGCCACACACGCTTTTGGCATGGCCACGCCCAGCGGCACGATTGGCACCACGGGCGTCGCCGGACTGACGCTGGGCGGCGGCATCGGCCATTTGACGCGTACTTTCGGCCTTACCATTGACAACCTTCTGGGCGTGGATATGGTGCTGGCCGATGGCCGCTTCGTGACGGCGAATGAGAAGGATAACCCCGACCTTTTCTGGGCGGTGCGGGGTGGAGGCGGAAACTTCGGCGTGGTCACTTCGTTCCTATTCCGCCTGCACCCGGTGAAGATGGTGAACGCGGGCCCCACATTTTGGCCCATCGAGCAGACTCCCCAGGTGATGAAATTCTATCGGGAATACATCACCCTGGCACCGGAGAATGTCAGCGGCTTCTTTGCCTTCCTCACCGTGCCGCCCGTTCCGCTGTTCCCGGCGAACCTGCACGGCAAGAAAATGTGCGCCATCATCTGGTGCTCGACGGCATCGCCCGAAGAAACGGACAAGGCCACCAAGCCCATGCGCACGGTCGGCAAGCCGGCGCTCGACCATGTGGGTCCCATGCCGTTTCCAGCCCTGCAAACCCTGTTTGACCCGCTCTATCCGCCGGGATTGCAGTGGTACTGGCGCGCCGACTTCGTGAAGGAGCTGAGCGACGCGGCCATCGCCAAGCACCTCGAGCAAGCCTCCAAGCTTCCCACTGGGCACTCCACCACGCACATCTACCCGATCAACGGTGCGGCGCACCGCGTGGGCAAGACGGATACGGCGTTCAGCTACCGCGACGCTACTTGGGCGCTGGTGATCGTGGGCGTGGAC
>JAIQGB010000410.1 GCA_020072905.1 Terriglobia bacterium
GTACGTCACGGGGCGATCGCTGTGGGTGGCCAGGAGCTGCAGTGCCGCGTCGGTGATCGGCGGCAGCGCACGCCGATCGCTCTTGAAGAGCCCCGATCCGACGTACAAGTAGCCGGCCTCGACGTCCCCGCTCTCGGCCTTGGCGACGAGCTCGCACTCCCCCGCGTCGGCGCGCTGGCGGAGGAGCTCGACGCGAGCCACCACCGCCGCGGAGCTCGATTTCGTGAGCGTGATCTGCTGGCCCACGATGGGCGCGAGGTTGGTCGGAGACGCCAAGAGGAACGACTCGAGCTGCCGCCGCTGGACCTCTCCCTCGGACCCGGCCGGTATCCCGCCGTTGCCGACCCCGGTGGCCTGGTCGGAGAAGCTGATCCCATGATGGAAGCGGAACAACGTATCGATGGCCCCGTCGTGGTTGAACCCGAAGCCGCGCACCTGGTCTCCCGTGAAGGCGTCGTCCGTCGAGAGGTTCCCGGGGACGATCGTATTACCGAACATCCCGACCTTCTGATAGACGTTCCGGAGGTGAGGGATCTTGAAGAGTTGCGTCTGGAAGGCGAAGCTAGAGAACCCGGCCGTACCAAAGAATCCAGGCGCCGCGGTACCTTGATTGCCATTGGGATCGATCACGTGGCAACTGATACACGTCAGGACATTCGGCGTTCCGTCTGGCGTCGGAATGCCACAATTGACGCTGGTGAAGAGCCGCCGCCCGGCTTCCTGATCCGCCGTGAGCACGTTGTCGAGCGGTCGATTCGGGTTCGGCCCCGAGTCTTCCAATCATAGGCGAATAAAAAGCGAAAAAGCAAGAGAGAATTTTAGGTTTCGCTTTGGCCCTGTGACCGTGCACAATTTGTGAGAAATATGCAGAATATGTGAGAAAACTCCGCCTCGGATCCATGCCACTCCACCACATTCGCCCTGAGCTTTTGACCCCTCGAATTCATCCCGCCCTTTTCAGAGCCATGTTACCTGATTCAGTTGGAGTTCCTTTGAAACAATGCGAATGGGTAGCAATTGAATGGCTTCCCTCTCAGCTCTGCAGCTGTCCGGAAAGGGAGTGGGTATTGTGCAGCAACTAAAGCTGAGTGACTCCGGACGGTGTTTTCCGAGTAGACGACGATACAGGATTTGAGCGACTTCGCTTTACGTAACGGCGATTATCGCAGGTAGTCACCGATAGCAGACTTTTCCGCCGCAATCCTGCGCGGGAAGAGGCCACTTCTACGCGTAGGCCGTTACACGTCCAAGTGAAACACGCGCCTCCGCGACCGTGGGCCAGGTGTAATATTGATTCCTGGTGGCAAGGGCCGTTATCGACGGCTATTAGTAAACCCTTGGCGACTAGTCGTTACTGATCCCGCGATATACCCCTCAGCGTAGGTTCCAGATCGCCCGCCGGGACCAAACGGCGAGGCTGACAAGGCGACCTTCGTCTCCGTCCTCGCAGAATGCTCGTCCAACCAGGCGGACCTGCAAGAGTCCATTGTATGGATCCCGCACACTTTTGCCCAGTGCGGGTGGAAATAACACTTGACATTGTGACAAGGATGCTTTACATTAGCTAACGGATTGGAGGTGTTGCCTCATGACCACGTATTGCAGTTGGAGTTCGCGTGTGACGAATGTTATGACAAGGCCATTTGTGCTGTGGGGGATTGCCGCACTGGCAACGTCCTCCACGGTGAAATGGATATTCAACCACGAGGAGCTGCACTCTCCGGCCAGGCCAATGCTCGGTCTCTTGCCGGCTCTTATGGCGGTTTTGTTCGTTGTGGCCTTCGTCAAGGACGTCCGCAAGTTGGATGAGATGAGAAGGCGCATCCACCTGCAAGCCGCGGCCATTTCCTTTCTGCTGACCGTCATTCTCACGTTCGTTTTCGACGGACTGAAAAGCGCGGGAATCTACCGCGCAACACTGAGCGACCTCGACACTGCCACCATGTTGATTTGGGTGGCCACCCTCGTGTTCTTGAGCCTGAGGTATCGATGAAAAACTCCTCTTCAGCTTCGGAAGCCACCATGAAACAGCAGTGCACGTTGACGAACCTCTACTTTGGTGTGCTCATGTTTGCAATCCTGTATGCAGGCGGTGTGGTCTTCTTCGCCTATAGAGGCAATTGGCCTGCCCTCCTTTCGTGGCTGGTATTGCTCCCCTGCGCGCGATGGGTGGGCCTGCGGCTTTCCCCCCTCACATCGAAATGGAGGGGCCAGGGGTCTGTTGACGACAAGCTGCCTTCTAGCGTGAACAAGGCCCATGTCGAGGTTGCTTTTTACTCTCACAACGGCTGCCCTTTCTGCCCGATCGTGAAACGCCGCCTGGAAGCTTTGCAAAAGGAAATGGGTTTCACGCTCACGAAGATAGACCTCACCATCAAACCACAACTTGCAGCGAGCAAAGGGATTCGGTCCGTTCCTGTTGTGGAAGTGGGCAAGGAACGTCTGATCGGGAATGCCACGACGGAGCAATTGGCTCAACTAATTGCTGGCGGGCAAACATAGGGGCCATCTGATAGGGGTTATCGCGCCATGAAAAACAGGCTTCGTGTTCTTCGCGCCGAGCGTGAATGGTCCCAGGCGGAACTGGCTCACCGGCTCACAGTTTCCCGCCAAACTGTGAACGCCATCGAAACTGGCAAATACGATCCCAGCTTGCCGCTCGCCTTTCGCATCGCGAAGCTCTTCGATAAGCCCATCGAAGCGGTCTTTGATCCCGACGACGGGCAACCACCTACCCAGGCCGATGGCGGATAGCGTGTCGAGCTTCGCACGCATGTGCTGGCGCGGGCCTGCTTGGAGGCGTGCATAATTCCCGAGGCCACCAGAGCCGGCGCCTGTCCAAAAACCCTCTCCCAAGCTCCTCCGCAACTCGTTGATTCCACGAAATCGAAATCGGCGAATCAAGCCGGCCCAGAAACAGTGGATCTGGAACCCGCGTTGAGCTGCGTCAAGTCACCATCGGTCACCGACGGCTGGCCGGTGGAGACGCCGCACCGCAAGCTGGATGAGTGGGCGGAGGGAACGTCCCGGAGGGCAGTTCGCACCTCGAAGTCGGCGCTCGTTTCTTCATTGAACTCGGAGCGTGATTTCTGCCGGGCTCAGACCGGGAGCCGAGGCATGTACGATCAACTGGCCAGGTTTCCGGCCGCAGCGAACAATCGCCAGGACGCGGCCCTCATACGCCGTGCGGTGCCCGGCCTGCACAGGGGTGATGTCAAGCACGTTGGCGGAGTCCATGGCCGCCAGCTCGCCGTCTCCTCGCACTGCCGCCGTAATGGTCGAATCGGCTGCGTACACTCGCCGGCCCGCGCCATCGACGACACGGATTTCAATGTTCGACAAATCCGTTCCGCTCGCTTGGAGGACGGTCTTGTCCGGAGCGAGCTCCAGATGAGCGGGCGCGCCTGCGGTGGCCAATTCAAAGTGAGCGGCCTCCTTCCCGTTCTGCTTCCCGATTACGCGCACCACTCCTACTTCGTTGGGAACCTCCCAGCGCAGCACGGGATCGAGCCGGTCCGCCACCGTTTTTTCCTCCAGCGAGCGGCCATTGAGAAACAGTTCCGCGCTGGCGCAATTCGTATACACTTCCACCGGAATGGTTTTGCGGTCGTCCTTCGTCCAGTTCCAGTGCTCTACCAGACTCCCCTCTCGCGCGGTCCCTCCGAAGTCCGTCCCCGGCCCCCTTTCCGGCCGAGCCTCACGGGCAGCCGCGTAGACCATTGGCCGGTCGCTCCACAGCGCCTCGCGCAGGT
>JAIQGB010000411.1 GCA_020072905.1 Terriglobia bacterium
ACAGCAATACAGCCGATGCTCCGACGGGAACGCTATGCTGGCAAGGAAATTTGGAATCGCTCACGATTCATCAAAGCGCCAGGTACGAACACGCGCCTACGCCGAGCTAGGCCACGAAACGAATGGCGGATCGTTGACCGGCCTGAGTTGCGAATTGTAACCGCTGAGCTCTGGCAGCGCGTCCAGGAGCGTCTCGCGTGGGTGAAACGGACCTACGGTAACCAAGGCAGAGAAGGATTATTAACTCGGGCCGCGTCCAGCCGTTACTTAATGTCAGGTTTTTTGAAATGCGCCAGTTGTGGTGCGAATCTTGCAATTGTAAGCGGGCGAAGCGGTGACCGATATCCGCGCTATGGCTGCCCTCAAAACTTTTACAGGGGTACATGTTCAAACAACCTCAAGGAGCGGCAGGACTGGCTTGAAAATCGACTGCTCTCCGACCTGCAAGCGGAGCTAATGAAACCAGAGATCATCGACTACGCGGTGCAAGAGTTCGGACGGCAGCTTCAATCCGCTTTGAGCGATATCTCCGACGAACTCAGGCGAATGCGCGAGCGCAAGGAACAACTGGAAGCTGAGGTGCGTAGACTGGTGGCGGCAGTGGCCGAACAGGGGCATTCCCAATTCTTGCTCGAAGCGATAGCCGAGAGAGAGCAGCAACTCCGCGAAATTGCAGATCGGCTTATGGTGGACGGACCAAAATCAGTTGATACCGAATTGGCGGACATCCGTCAGTTCGTAACGGAGCGCCTGTCTGATTTGCAAAGTCTTGTCTATGCAGATGTGGCGCTGGCACGTGTCGAGCTAAGTAAGCATATCAGCGAAATGCGCATGGAACCCAACCTAAACGAACGGCACTACAGCGCATTGGGTGAATGGGACTTGCTCGGTGGGTACCCCAAAACTGGACGAACGCGCCAGCCGTCAGACTGGCGCGTTCGGATGGTTGCGGGGGCTGGATTTGAACCAGCGACCTTTGGGTTATGAGCCCAACGAGCTACCAGACTGCTCCACCCCGCGCAAGCATTATATCGGTCGTGGGCGAGTTTGGCAACGATTATTCACGCAGCGCGCGAGTGTGCAGCGGGCGTGGGGGTGTGTTAGCATGAGAAATTCTGAAATGCTTCTCGACGAGGGCAGGGTGGCATGGCGGCCAAGAGGGCGAAGCCGGAACTCCGCAACCTCGCCGTCAACCGGCAGGCGCCGCATTTCTATCACCTGCTGGAGAAATTCGAGGCCGGGATCGAGCTGGCGGGGACCGAAGTCAAATCCATCCGGGAAGGCAAAGCCATTCTGAAGGATAGTTATGCGGTCGTCCGCAAAGGGGAAGCCTGGATGGTGGATTGTCACATCAGCCCTTACACGGCGGCCAGCTACCTCAATCACGATCCGCTGCGCGAGCGGCGACTGCTCTTACGCCGCGTGGAGATCAATAAGCTGGCGGGAAAGACGCAGGAGAAGGGATTGACCCTCGTCCCCCTCCGACTTTACCTGAAGAAGAATCTGATCAAGTGCGAGCTGGCCCTTGCCAAGGGCAAGAAGGTTTACGACCGGCGCGAGGCGTCGCGCCGCCGGACGATCGACCGCGAGACCGAGCAGGCGATTCGCGAGCATCGCCGGCGACATAGTTAGCCGGAAGAATCCGCAGATCACCTTACATTCTGCCCAAGGAGCACTGACCCGTTGAAACTCGAATTCCTCTCCGAACCCCTTGCTCAACTTCACATTCCGGTTTTGGTTGCGTATAGCTTCGAGGATGCGGCGGCATCGAGCGGCACGGTCGAGCGGCTGCCCGCGGAAGTGCGCGGTCTGCTCGAAGAACTTCAGGCGAGCCGCGAACTGACCGGCAAGAACTTCGAATGCACGCTCGTCCACCGGCCGGCGGGGCTGGCGGCCCAGAAGCTGCTCGTGGTGGGCGCGGGGAAGAAACAGAAGTTCAACGACGCTCAGCTCCGGCGGGTCGTGGGCGCGGCTGTCCGTTACTTGCGGGGGCGCGGGATTCACGACTTGGCGTGGCTTCTCGACGGCGCAGGCGGACGTCTCGATTCCGTCCAGGCCGCAGCGGAAGGCGCGGTGCTGGCCGACTACGATGCGGACCGTTACCGGACCGAGCGCGAGGCGGAACGGCGAATTGATCGCCTGGCGCTGGCGACCGGCGGCACCGCCGCGAGCGGGACGGCGTGGGCCGGGCTCGAGCGCGGCCGCATCATCGGCGAGGCTCAGAACTTTGCGCGCGACCTGGTCAATGAGCCCTCCAACCGGATGACCCCCTCGATCCTGGCCGAGCGGGCGGAGGAAATGGCCGAGCGTTACGGACTGGAATGCCAGGTCCTCGGCCCTCAGGAAATCCGCGACCTGAAGATGGGAGCCTTCTGGGGCGTGGCGCAGGGCAGCGAAGAGCCGCCACGACTCATCGTGGTTCGTTACTCACCCGCGGACGCCCCGCCGGCGCCCATCATCGGTTTGGTTGGGAAAGGCATCACGTTCGATACGGGCGGTATTTCCATCAAGCCCAGCGAGAATATGCACGAGATGAAAACAGACATGGCGGGTGGCGCAGCGATGCTCGGCGTGATGCAGGCCATCGCCCAACTGAAGCCCCGTGTCCGCGTGACGGCGGTAGTTCCCGCCACGGAGAACATGCCCAGCGGCAAAGCCTTCAAACCCGGCGACGTTATCACCTCCATGTCCGGCAAGACGATCGAGGTTTTGAACACCGACGCCGAGGGCCGCCTGGTCTTGGCGGACGCACTGACTTACGCCAAACAGCTTGGCTGCACCGTACTCATCGATGCCGCGACGCTGACGGGGGCAGTGACGATTGCGCTGGGCAACATCACGACGGGCGTGTTCGGTTCAAGCCGGGAATGGATAGACCGGGTGCTGAAGAGTGCCGCCGCCGCGGGCGAGAAGATGTGGCAGATGCCCGTGGACGACGACTATCGGGAGCAGTATAAGAGCCTGATCGCCGATCTGGCCAACACCGGCGGGCGGTACGGCGGGGCGATTACCGCGGCGATGTTTGTGGGCGAGTTTGCGGGCGACACCCCCTGGGTGCATCTCGATATCGCCGGGACGCGTTGGTCGAACGAAGAGAAACCTTTCTTCGCCAAAGGACCCACCGGCGCGCCGCTGCGCACGCTCGTTCACCTGCTGGTCAATCATCCTGGTTGAGAGTGCCGGACGGATGTGGAGTTCCGTCCTGCCGCTATCCGTGCTGCTGGTGGGACTCGACGGCCTCCCGCCTTGATCAAAAGCCGAAACTACATCCGTTCCGGGATTTCAATTCCTAGCAAGTCGAGTGTGCGCGCCAAGGTTCGCTCCACGAGGACAACGAGGAGAAGCAGGAAGGACCGTCGGCTGGGGTCCTCTTCGCTGAGGATATGGTGACGATGATAAAAATTGTTGAAAGCCTGGGCGAGGCGGAAGGCGTATTTCGCCACGACCGCCGGCTCTTGGGTTGAAATTGCCTGTTCGACGGCGGTTTCGAGTTGCCCGGCCGCGAGCGCCATCTCCCAAAACTCGTCCGACTCCTCCTCGGCAAAGAAGCCCCGCATCTGAATCTCAGAAATCTGCTCCCCAAGATTCTCGGCATGAAACTCGGGGTGGGCGTCCTGGAATTTCCGAAAAATGTTGCGCGCGCGTACGACCGCGTATTGGAGGTAGGGCCCGGTTTCACCCTCGAAGGCCAGCGCGTCCTTGAAATCGAAGGCGATGATCATGCGGCGCGAATACTTGAGCAGGAAGT
>JAIQGB010000022.1 GCA_020072905.1 Terriglobia bacterium
CAGGAGTACTGGCGTCCGGCACTCGACGACGAGCGCCCGCAGGAACACCGGCGGGCGGTGAGCCCGAGCACGACGGCTTGTGCGGAATGCGGCGCCGACCTGGCGGCGGGTGCGCGCTTCTGTCCCACGTGCGGTGCGGAGCGCGATAGCCGCCGCGTGCACGTTGCCGCCGGGCGCGGGACCGCTGCCGGCTGGCTCGACTTCCAGCAGATCAAATCCGCGTTCGGCCTTTCAACCGGTTCCCTGCTGGCGTTCTTCGCGGGCATGATCTGCGCCGTCGCGGCCATAGCCACAGGCTTCGTCTTCAGCGCAACCACGCTGGTGGACTGGCAAGCCGTGCAGGTTTGGCGGGTCGAGTGGCTGCTGGCCGCGATCACGGCGATGCTGGTCGGCCTGCTGCTGAAGAAGTAGCCGGAAGCCCGGCCGCAGGCGACCGGCTGTTCCCCGCAGCGCGCATTGAGGGATTGCCTAGCCCGCAGAGTTCACCGGACGCTTGCCAGTTTCCAAGTAAGTGGCTGACAGGAAAACGGTTTGGCGTCATCGAGGTTTGCGAAGGTTCCACAGATGCTCCAGCGGACCTATGCCGCGTCCCACCCCCGGCGCCGCAGCAATCGCGCCCGCAACGTACTTTTTGGCCTTGCCAACGGCTTCAGCCAGGGGATAACCGAGGGCAAGGTTGGCAGCAAGCGCGGTCGCGAAGGCGCATCCTGTGCCATGGGTCGAGCCCGAAACAATATGGGTGCCGGGAAACTCGATTTGACGCACCCGTTCGCCATCGAAGTGGCTGAGCAGGTCGGTCGGTGGATCCAAGTGTCCGGCGGTCACCACCACCCCGGGAACACCCATGCGGTGGAGCGCGCGCGCGGCCTCTCCCATGGCGGTCAAATCCCGTACCGGAATCCCAGCCAGCACCTCCGCCTCGGCCGCGTTCGGCGTAATCACAGTACACAGGGGCAACAACCCCTCCACCAAGCGACGGACTCCGCCTGCTTCCAGCAGTTCCGCTCCGGAGCTGGAGCGCAGCACAGGATCCAGCACGATGTGGGTGGCAGCAGTGGCGGGCATACCCTGGTTGGATGGTCGCCAGGTCTTGCCCCCATCGTCGCTGATGCAGACTCCCCCGTCGTACCGCTCTGGAGACGTGCGACGCCACATCTTGGGGCGCGGCAGGTCGTGCACGTAACTCATTACGCCCCACACGCGGCCTTTGACCGCAGGATCGAAAGTGATCCAGTAGGTGGTGTTGACCCACCGGCGCGGCACGCCCTCGGTCGAGCTCGTCCAGCTTTGGCCGTCGTTTTCACTGCGAAACAAACCGATGTCGGTATAGGCAATGAATACGCGGCGGGGATCAAAGGGGTCAAAGAAGATGCCGTAGTTGGTGGTCACGTCGAGACCCGTTGTCGTGTAAGTCCCGTCCGGCAGGCGATGGGAGTAGACAGCATCCCAGGTCTTGCCGCCGTCGAGCGTGCGCATGGTGCGGCCATCATCTGTCCGATAGCAGATATCAGGATTATTGGGAGCCACACCCAGCGAGATTCCCGGCTCGCCCCAACCCGTCCCAAAGCGTTCGGAGATCCATGACTCGCGGACGTTCGAGGCCGGCGCCTGCGCTTCTTTCCAGACCAGCTCCCAGGTGGCGCCGGCATCACGGGTTTTGGCGACGCCGTGAAAGACTTCGCCGCCCAGACGCAAGCCCTCATAGGAGACGTAGGCGACTTCTGGATGGTCGAAACAGGTTCCCACACTGGTCAGCTCAGGCAGGGGTGCGCCCTCACTCGCGCTGCGAAGGAAGGCATCGTTCGCCGTGCTCCAGCTGACGCCGCCATCGTGCGAGAGAAAAACCCCGCGAGTCGGACCGCTGGACCGCCTTCCCCCGGCCAGCATGTAAACGGTCAGTTGACCCGCGGAAGAGAAGCCCCCCGAACTGTCGATGGACTGCATCACGCCCGCCGGAGCCGCCCCCTGCTGCCACACACCCGCCTTGCGGATGCTGACGGAATTCCCTCCCAGGACGTACAAGGTGCGATCGGTCGCGGGCGAACGCGGGTCGATGTAGATTTTTCCAGCGCCTTCGGGGAGGCTCGCAGCGCGCTGCCAATGCGCGCCCCAATCGTTCGAGAGGTAGAGTGCAGAACTGCCCGCTTCGCCGATCACCGCGTAAAGCTTCTTGGAGTCTGCGGGGTCTACGGCTAAAGCCGTCACGGCGCCGCTCCGCCCCTGGGCGGTGAGGACGACGGGGCTGGCATGGTCATCGGGCATGATGAGCCGAGTGACGGAGTCGGGCGGCGGATAGACTAAACTCCAAGTATGACCACGGTCGGCGCTTCGCCATAGGACGTGCGCTGCGGCGTAAATCACCTGGGAGTTGAGGGGATCGAACGCAAAAAAGCGCACAGGACTGCGGAGATCAAACAGACGCCAGGATGCGCCGCCATTCTCCGAGATGTAGGCGCCCGTCATATCACAAGCCACCAGCACCAGATTCGTATCGTGAGGGCTTACGGCGGGATGAAACTGCGCACCCCCGCCCCCGGGACCCAGAATGCGCCAGGCATCGAGACGCGGCGCAGAATAACTCCGGCCATCCTGCGCCCGAGGAAACACGGCTAGAGAAATGAACAGAGAAAGGAGCGCCAAAGACAGAATGACCAGCCGGATGAATGCTCTTCTCATGGCAGTTCCACCTGATAGCGCGGGCGATGAATCCGCTGGTTTGGGCCGTCGCGGCGAATCCTTCCACTTCGTCCAGCATCGAAAATGGTTATCATCCGAGATTCGTTGCTCGGGACTCCGCGCTGGTCCGAGCATACACCACAACGAAAGCTCACGGAACGGCTGTTCGCGCTCGGCACGTGGATTAGCGAGGGGGGAATCAGGCGGTGAAGATGACGCGGTAGGCTGCCTCCGATTTCGGTCGAACGAGATACGGCGGCGGCTGAGCGTGATCGCCTACAATCTGGTCAACCTGTGGCGGCGGCTGGTGCTGCCGCAGCGGATCGGCAACTGGTCGCTGACGAGATTGCAGCAACGCTCAGTGAAGATCGGCGGACGGCTGCTGAAGCATGCGCGCGATTGCCACCCAACCATGGCCACGGCAATGTGAGATTGACACCCGAGGGCCAAGAGGGTACGGTCTTGCGCAAAGATGAAGTTGAAATCGCAAATTTCCGACGATCTGCCGCTAGTGAATCCGCGTACTCCGGCGGAAACAGTTGTACCGCCGGCCTCAGGTCAAAGGGGGATCACAATGTACAATTATCGGACCTCATACCTATTCTTCCTTGTTCTCGCCCTGGTCGCCTCTGCGCTGGAAGCGAACCCGGCGGAAGCAAATCAGCTGCTGCTTCGCGAGAATTGGGCTATCCAATCCTCCGCCGATGTGCACGAAACGGGGGCGGCCATCTCGACGCCGGGGTTCAAGGCCCGCGACTGGTATCGGGCCACGGTGCCGACCACGGTGTTTAGTGCTCTCGTGCAGCAGCACTGCTACCCTGATCCGTATGTGGGCATGAACCTGCGCACGGTCCCCGGCACCACATATCCGCTGTTCCGTAACTTTTCGGATTTTCCGATGCCACCCGGCAGCCCGTTCCGGCATTCCTGGTGGTATCGCACGGAGTTCCAACTCCCCGCCGAGTACCGTGGCAAAACCCTATGGCTGGGTTTTGACGGCGTCACTTACCGCGCCAACGTCTGGATGAACGGGCACCAAATCGCGTCCGCCGATAAGCTGGCGGGCACTTGGCGCCTGTTTGAGTTCGATGTCACCGCCGCGGCCCGGCCCGGAGAGACGAACTCGCTCGCCGTCGAGGTCTTTCCGCCCCAGCCGCAGGACCTTGCGATCACGCTGGTGGATTGGGCTCCGATGCCGCCCGACAAGGAAATGGGCATCTGGCGCGACGTCCACATCACCGCCACCGGCCCCGTCGCCTTGCGTTACCCTGTGGTGCTCACGAAGCTCAACCTGCCTTCAACGGATCAGGCTCAGCTCACCGTGAGGGCAGAGTTGAAAAACGCCACCGCCAGCGCCGTGGGAGGCGTGCTGAAGGGCAGAATCGAAAACATCGAGTTTTCGCAGCCTGTGCAGCTCGGCCCAAATCAGGCCAAGGTCGTCCGCTTCGAGCCGGAGAAATTCCCGCAACTCAAACTGGCGAACCCGCGTCTTTGGTGGCCGGCTCAAGTGGGCCCGCAAAACCTCTATCCACTCGACCTGCAATTCGAGGTCGGCGGGCAGGTCTCAGACGCCAGTCACGTTCGTTTTGGCGTCCGCCAAGTGACCTCCGAGATTGACGACAAGGGGTACCGGCTTTACCACATCAACGGGCAGAACATCCTCATCCGGGGCGCGGGGTACAGCATGGACCTGCTTCTGCGCTCTTCGCCGGAGCGGCAGGAAGCCCAGTTGAATTACGTCCGCGACCTGAACCTCAACGCAGTCCGCCTGGAAGGTAAGCTGGAGGACGATCACTTTCTCGAACTCTGCGATCAGCTCGGCATCCTGGTGATGCCAGGATGGTGCTGCTGCGACCAGTGGGAGAAATGGGACAACTGGGACGCCGAAAACGAGTTTGTCGCCGCAGAATCTCTGCGCGACCAGATCCGCCGGCTGGAACGTCACCCCTCTGTCTTCACGTGGCTCTACGGCAGCGATTTCCCGCCCCCGCCCAAAGTGGAGAACATGTATCTCCAGATTCTGAAGGATTGCGATTGGCCCAACCCTTCGGTGTCCTCGGCGTCAGGGAAGTCAACGACCGTCGGGCAGAGCGGCATGAAAATGACCGGCCCCTATGAATACGTCGCCCCATCCTTCTGGTATTTGGATACCCAGCGGGGCGGAGCGTATGGCTATAACACCGAGACGAGTCCCGGCCCGGCGATCCCGCCCATCGAAAGTCTGCGGCTCATGCTCCCGGAAGACCATCTCTGGCCGATCGACTCTGTGTGGGAATACCACGCCGGCGGAATGTCGGACACTCTCGGCGTCTTCACGGAGGCTCTCGATAAGCGGTATGGCGCCTCAACCTCCGTTGAAGAGTACTCGCGCAAAGCCCAGATTCAGGCCTACGAGGCACACCGCGCCATGATGGAAGCGTATGGCCGCAACAAATACACCTCCACGGGCGTCATCCAGTGGATGCTGAACAACGCCTGGCCCAGCATGATTTGGCACCTGTACGATTGGTATCTTCGTCCCGGCGGCTCCTACTTTGGGGTCAAGCGCGCCTGCGAGCCACTGCACGTCCAGTATTCCTATGACGACCGCTCCATCGTGGTCGTAAACTCCTTCTACAAATCTTTCCGGGGCCTCAAAGTCACAGCCCAGGTGTTCAACCTCGATATGACGGCGAAGTTTTCCCACGAAGCCACGGTGGACGTAGGTCCCGATAGCAGCACGCGCGTGTTCCCCCTGCCGGAGGTGGACGGTCTCAGTTCCACTTATTTCGTAAGCCTGAGGCTCGAATCCGCAGGGGAGCTGGTCAGCAGAAACTTCTACTGGCTCTCCACGCGGGCGGAGACGCTCGACTGGGAACGGTCGGACCTGGATGAGAACGGTCAATACCAGATCTCGACCTGGACCCCCACAAAGACCTTCGCCGATTACACGGCCCTGAACACGCTGCCGCAGGTCGATCTGGAGGTGTCGGCCAGGTCCGAGCGCGGCGACTCCGAGAGCTCCAGCACGGTCACCCTGCGCAATCCCAGCCGGACGCTCGCCTTCGGAATCCGGCTAAAGGTCAACCGCACGACGAGTGGCCGCGTCAGTCGGCGCGTTCCTACGGACAACGAAGTACTGCCTGTGCTGTGGCAGGACAACTATTTCCCCCTGTTGCCCGGCGAGAGCCGCCAGGTCACCGCAACCTACAGGACGAAAGATCTCGGCCGGTCCGCGCCAGTGGTGGAAGTGGAAGGCTGGAATGTGAAAACGGAACTGGTCCAGCCCTGAGAGGTTCTGATGCAACTGCGGTTGTTGCCTGAGCGCGAGCAAGCGGCGCGCCCGATTCCCAGCGTCGCTTATCAGGAATATTTGGAGAAGATCCAGGCCATCCCGGGAGTGGAGTCGGCTGCCATAGTGCAGGGCCCGCCGTTGCGCCCTGCGGTCGGCGGGTACCACGAAATCATCGGCCAGGCCAACGGCCCCGACGCTTATCGCCGCCAAATCGCCTGGTCCCACCTCATCAGGCCGGATTACTTCCGCGCGCTGCGTATTCCACTCCTCGCCGGACGCACTTTCAACAATGACGATGCGATAGGCCGCCCGCAGGTCGTGATGTGGCGCGAACCTGTCCTGCAAGCTCCGCGGTTCGCCCAAGGATCCCCAGCCGAGAGACCCGGGAAGCAGGCAACACCTGCGCGCTCCACTTGCTTGGAAGTCGGGGTGAAACGTCACGGCGCTCGCCACCGGGCGTGGCAGCTCAACTCAGCGTGTGCAGGAACGGCACGCTGGCTTTCATAGCGTCGGGGTCCATCTCGACGAAGGAGTTCTTCACCCCACCGATCTGGGCCGCCGCGAACGTCTTCTTCCAGTCCACGATGCCCTGCCCGAGTGGAACTTCCTTCTTCTTCTCCGGCGACCAGTCCGCCAGATGCATGGAAATGAACCGCCCCGGATACTTCTCAAAGTAGTCGGCCGCCTGATAGCCGAGTTCCACGACGGCGACCTGGAACTGCATCTTCACCGCTTGGAGGTCGAGTTCGCCCATCAGCTTGTCGTAGATCAACTGCCCGTCGAGCTTCTGGAATTCAAAGTTGTGGTTATGGAAACCCAGTTGGACCCCCGCCTGGCGCGTCCGCTCGCCGAGCTTGTTCGCCTCGCCCGCGGCGCGCATCCAATCCGCCAGGGTGGCGCCCTTGGGAAGCCAGAACGTCGAAATGATCATCTGCTTCAGGCCGAGTTCTTTCGCGTAGGCCAACCGCTCGTCCAGGTGCTCCGTCAACTCCGTGAACCCGTAGTGACAGCTTTCGCACTTCAAACCCGCCGCGTGGATTCGCTCCCGCATCTCGGAGGCCTTCATGCTGACGAGAGGCCCAAAGCCCAAGTCCTTGTACCCCGGCGGTGAGCACATCTCGATGGTCCGGAACCCTTCCGCCGCGAGCTGCCGCAGTGTGCCGTCGAAGTCCTTCCCGAGGCTCTCCCGCACCGGCCACGTCTGGCACCCGATCGGTAGGCCGAGCGGATCGGCCCGCAGCTCTGCTCCCCCCCGCGTCAGGTACCCGGCTGACACTATTCCCACCACACTCTTGCCTAGAAATCCTCGTCTCGATATGGTTTTCACTTATGATTCCCCCTCTGGGCCACGTCGTTAGCGTTCGCACTCTCGAACTCGCCGTCGCCGCCCGCAAGTTCGGACTGTGGCCTCGCGCGTATCATACTGAAAGACGGACCTGCGGGCAACGCGCGGCAACCTTGGCGGCATCGGTGGCAACGGGCAGAAGCTTAAGCCCCACTTGAGCATGTCCGGGGAATACTTTAGACGCACGCCGGGGACTGTCGGTGACGTCGTGGAATTCATCCCGCAGAAAGTAGCATAGGGTAAGGCCGGCGTTGCTTGGCCCATCACGCAATCCGAGCGCCGGCGTGGTTCGTGACGAAGTTCGCGGTGGTTGCGTTCCGTCGAGAAAAAGTGCAGCTCACAATCGAAATGCGATCCGGGAGGTAAACATGCTACGAGGTGACGCGCGCTGCTCAGTCTGGAAAGGAACGATTCTGACTTGTCTGCCTCTGATGGCGTGGTTCGTGATGAAATCCAGCCTCTTGGCAGCCAGTCCTCCCGCCTATCCTGTGAAGATCAGCGCCAATCACCGGTACCTCGTGGATCAGAATAACAAACCAGTTCTTCTGCAAGGGGACGCAGCCTGGTCGCTGATCGTGGCTCTGACGAAGGCCCAAGTTGAAGAATATTTGAAGAACCGCGGCGAAAAGGGGTTCAACATCTTGATGGTGAACCTCATCGAGCACAAATTCTGCAAGCATCCGCCCAATAACGCCGAGGGAGAGGGGCCGTTCACGACTCCAGGCGACTTTTCAACCCCCAACGAAAAGTACTTCGCTTTTGCGGACTGGGTGATCAAGAAGGCCGCGGAATCCGGCATTCAGATTCTGCTGGCCCCGATTTACCTCGGCTATAAGGGCACCGACGAAGGCTGGTACGAAGAAACCTTGGCCAACAGTCCGGAGAAATGCCTGGAGTATGGCCGATACGTTGGCAAGCGTTATAAGGACTTCGATAACGTCATGTGGCTGATTGGCGGCGACCGTAACCCGGAAAAGGCTCTGGAACGGCTCGATCTGGTAGCGCTAGGCATTCGCGAAGCCGACAAGCGTCACCTGTTCACCGCGCACGTAGCTCCGGAGGCCTCGCCAGTCGAGCAGTTCGCGAACAGTGGCTGGCTCGACTCCAATTCCACCTATACCTACGAAATCGTTCATCAAAAACTGCTGGCCGACTACAACCGCACGCCCATCCTGCCAACCTTTCTCATCGAGTCTTCTTACGAAGGCGAGCATAACTCTTCCGAGGTGCAAATCAGACGCCAGGCGTACTGGGCGGTTCTGTGCGGCGGCATGGGGCACATCATCGGGAACCGGCCGATCTGGCTCTTCGATCCCGGGTGGCAGGCTGCTATGGATTTACCCGGGTCAGTCGGGATGATGTACTGGGGCAAACTGTTCCGGTCGCACCGCTGGTATGACTTGGTCCCCGACCAGAAGCACGAAGTGGTCACCAGCGGTCTCGGCGAGTTCCGCGGCCTGGATTATCTCTCTGCGGCGCGGACGCCGGACGGCGGCACCGTCATCGCCTACATGCCCACCAGCCGAAAGATCACGGTGGATATATCAAAAGTATCCGGCAGCCAGGCCAAAGGGTGGTGGTTCGATCCGCGCACTGGGAAGGCCACACCAATCGGCGTGTTCCCGACAAGCGGGTCGAGAGAGTTTACGCCTCCCGAAGAAGGCGACTGGGTGCTGGTGCTGGATAATGTTTCCCACCAATTGCCGGCCCCTGGCGCGGGCGATTGAACATGCAGATGCGCTCTCGGGCGCGAGAAAACAGAATAAGCATCGCTGGCGGAAGGCCGGTTCCTTCATGGCTCCGTCCACTGAACTCCCTCGCCGGGCCCCTGCACGGCAGACTGGAGCCTCGACATCCAGCGCAGCCCCTCGCCGAATCAGGTTGTCAGCGGTTGAACTGATTGCTGGAGGTCGCCCAACCTTCGGCGGCAGGAGTCCACCGGCGGGTGCGGTAGTCGCTCAAGGTCAGGGCCAGAAGAATCGCCAGCCAAAACAGCGCGGCAACAGCGACGATCTGCGTCAGCCGGCCGCTCCAGCGCAGGTGCATGAAAAAAAGCGCCACCAGGCTGCCCTTGCACGCGGCGATCAGGAGCGCTATGACGGTGTTCAACCGGCCCAGATCGACCGTCGCCGCATAGGTCGTCAAGGCGGTCAGGCCAATGAGCGCCGCAAAAATCAAGAAGTACGTTCTCTTCGGGATAATGTGCGGTGACATCAGTGGTGCGCCCCGATCAAATAGAGTAGCGGAAAAAGGAAAATCCAGATGACGTCCACGAAATGCCAGTAGAGTCCGGCCATCTCCACGGGGTTGTAGCGTTCGGGGCCGAAGCGCCCCTGAGAAGCCTGCCAGGTGAGCACGGCGAGGATGGCAATACCGATCACCATGTGCAGAGCGTGGACGCCGGTCATAAAGAAATAGAACACAAAAAAGAGTTCGATCGCCCGACCGTTCGGCCCCTCGGAGACAAAATCAATTCCCGGAACCAGGTGTTCCTCGTAATCGTGATGCCACTCGAACGCCATCTTGACGCCGACGAAAGTGAGACCCAGCAATATCGTCAGAATGAGGAAGGTCACCAGCTCCCGGCGCCTGCCCAGCATCGCCGCCCGCACCGCCAACGCCATGGTCAAGCTACTGCACAACAAAACCGCGGTGTTGAACGCTCCCAGCTTGACGTTCAGCAGGTGGCTGCCCGCTTCGAAGCCGGGCAAGTAGAGCCCGCGATAGACGGTGTATCCGGCGAACAGTCCGCCGAAGAACATGATCTCCGTGGCCAGGAAGACCCACATGCCGAGGCTGGAAGCTTCGTGCTGCTGTTCCAGGTCCTCGAATTGTTCCCCGAGCGCGGCCGCGCGGCCCTCAGACAACGCGTGCCTCCTTCACCCCGTAGGCGTAGGCTTCTTCCTCGACGATGGGCAATTCTTCGAAGTTTTCGGTCGGCGGCGGAGAAGGCGTTTCCCACTCGAGCCCCTTGGCGCCCCAGGGATTCGGTCCCGCGACCGGCCCGTAACGCATCGACCAGATGAAATACACCAGCGGAATCAGGTAGCCAACGCCCAGTATCGACGCGCCCGCCGAGGACATTACGTTCAGCACCTGGAATTCCGGGGGGTAGACGGCGTACCGCCGCGGCATCCCGAGATAGCCCAGCATGAACTGCGGAAAGAACGTCAGGTTGAATCCAATGAAAATCACCAGAGCCGAGAACCTGGCCCAGCCGTCGGGATAGAGCCGTCCCGTCATCTTCGGCCACCAGAAATGCAGGCCGCCGAGATAACCCATCAGGGCTCCGCCCACCATGATGTAATGGAAGTGCGCAATCACAAAGTAGGTGTCGTGCAAGTGGATGTCGGTGGCGAGGGACGCCAGGAACAGGCCCGTCAACCCGCCCATCGTGAAGAGGCCGATGAAGCCCAGGGCGTAAAGCATCGGCGCCTGGTAGGAAACCGAGCCTTTGTAAAGGGTCGCGGTCCAGTTGAAGACTTTGATGGCGGAGGGAATCGCCACGGCGAAACTCAGCGCCGAAAAAACCAGTCCGGCGTAGACCGATTGCCCGCTAACAAACATGTGGTGACCCCAGACGAGGAAGGAGATCACGGCGATCGCCACGCTCGAGAAAGCAATGAAGCTGTAGCCGAAAATGCGCTTCTTGGAGAAGCAGGTGATGAGCTCGCTCACCACACCCATCGAAGGAAGAATCATGATGTAGACCGCAGGGTGTGAGTAGAACCAGAAGAGGTGCTGGAAAAGAATCGGGTCGCCGCCCAGCGCCGGGTCGAAGATGCCCACATGCAACAGGCGCTCCAAACCCACCAGGACGATGGCGATCGCCACCACGGGCGTGCCGAGGATCTGGATGATACTCGTGGCGTACATGGCCCAGATAAAGAGGGGCAGCCGGAACCAGGTCAGGCCGGGCGCGCGCATTTTGTGAATCGTTACGACGAAGTTGAGCCCGGTCAGGATCGACGAAAATCCGGTGATGAAAATGCCCAGCGCCGCAGCCATGACCTGGCCGTTTGCATAAGTCGTGCTCAGAGGCGTGTAGAAAGTCCAGCCGGTGTCCACGCCCCCGGCAAGAATCGCGTAGAGTGTGAACAAGCCGCCGAGAATGTAGATATACCAACTCAGGAGGTTGACCCGCGGGAAGGCCAGGTCGCGTGCGCCCACCATCATGGGCACCAGGAAGTTCCCCATCACAGCGGGAATCGAGGGGATGAGGAAGAAAAACACCATGATGATGCCGTGCATGCTGAACATCTTGTTGTAAGTGGCGGGCTCGAGCAGGGCGCCTTGCGGCTCGATGAGGTGCAGGCGCATCAAGACGGCCGCCGCGCCGCCGATCAGAAAGAAGAACGTGATCGAGACAAGATAAAGCAGCGCGATCCGTTTGTGGTCCGTGGTGAAGAGCCACGATCGGATGCCGTACTTGGCGTTCAGATAATTCACGCCCGTCGTCGCTTCGACTGCTGTCGTGCTCATTCCTGTGCTGCCTTCCTTTCTGTGGCCCCCAGCGACTTGATGTAGGCAAGAAGCTGCAGGATCTGCTCCTCGGTGAGCTGACCTTTGAAGGTCGGCATGATGGGATCGTAGCCGGCCACGATCTTCGCCGACGGAAACAGGATCGATTCGCGCAGGTACTCTTCGTCGGCCAGCACGGTCTTGCCGTCCTGCAGCTTCACCTGGCTCCCGTAGAGGTCGTTGAACGCCGGGCCCTTGCCCGTTCCATGGCAGGTGATGCACGCATATTGCTCATAGAGACGCGCGCCCGCGGCGGGCATCGTCTCGGCCTTCTTGCTGCCACTCAGCCAACGCTCGTAGTCCTGCGGCTCCATCACCACGACTTCGCCCCGCATTAGCGCGTGGTTAACCCCGCAGTACTGCCCGCAGAACAAGTGATACGACCCGGTCTTCGTCGCCTGAAACCACAGGCTCGTGTACCGGCCGGGAACGACATCCTTCTTCACCCGGAACGCGGGCACGAAGAAGTCGTGGATGACGTCTTCGGACGTCATGGTTAATTTGATCGGCCGGCCGACGGGCACGTGGAGCTCGTTGATTTCGCGCACGCCCTCGGGATGCTGAAGCTGCCACATCCATTGTTTCCCGATGACAAAGACCTCCGTGGCGGCCGTCGGTGGGCGGGAATTGCGGATGAAGAGGCTTGACGACCAGACGAACGTGACGACGACCAGAACCAAGGGAATGACGGTCCAGGCGACCTCGAGCGGCAGCGACCCTTCGATCTGCTCTGCGGTCTCAGCTTTCGATCGGCGGCGATAGCGGATCGCGAAGTAGAAAATCGTCAAAAAAATGATCGCGGTGAAGAAGAGGTCCATCGCCGTCAGGAAATAGTAGAGGTGGTCGATCCCCTCCGCGATTGTCGAGGCTTGCTCTGGACGTATTGGAAACCCAAACCACATATCGGTTTGTCACCTTCCGATGGCCCGCGCCTGCTTCACGCCTTGGCGCGGCGGTCGAAACGGAACATCACGAGCATGAACGTCCCCAGGCTCACCACCGTGATCACGCCGGCGAGCTGAAGGATGCGAGAAATAATCAGGCCGTACTTGCCCACTGCGGGGTCGTACTGGCAGCAAAAGAGCAGCACCTGATCCACCGGTGAACCGATCTTATTGTGCGAAGACTCGACAAGAGCGAGGCGCAAGTCGCCCGAGGGGTAATGAATGCCGTAAAAGTAGCGCGAAATCTTCCCTTCCGGCGTCAGGACCACGATGCCCGTCGCATGGGCGAACTGGCGCGTCTTCGGATCGTAGTTGTAGTGGAATCCCACGGCATCAGTCAGCCGTCGGATCGAACTCTCGTTCCCGGTCAGGAAATGCCAGCCCTTGTCCGCCCCCCTTCGGGTGTAGAGTCCCACGTAAAGAGACTTCTTCGCGTTGGCCACCGGAGGCTTGTCCTCGGGGTCGAAGCTCACGGTGAGGATTTCGAACTCCTTGCCGACGTCGAACTTGAGGTCCTTCAGACTCTCCAGCAGGCCGTTCTCCGCGGTCGTGCAGAGCATCGGACAACTGAAGTAGACCAGCGAAAGGACCACAGGCTTCTTGCCGAAATAGTCCCCCAGCCTCACCGGCCGCCCTTCTTCGTCCTGGAACAGCAAATCGAGCGGAACCTGCTCGTTGAGCCTCTGGTCAATGCCAACACCCTTCAGGAGCGGCGGGCGCGTTGTTGAATCGCCGGCCTGGGCCGGACGGGCAGCCGTCAGCAGGAAGAGTAATGAGGACAGAATCCCCGCCGTTTGCAGAATCCCAGTGAGTCGTTGGCCTTGCCGCATTGAATTAAGTCCGTGCATGATTCCCTTCCCGATTACTGGCCCTCCGGAGCCCCGGACGGCGCGGCAACCCTCGCCGCCAGCCGAGATCCGCCGGGTGCTTCCGTCTTCCCTTCCTCCGCCGCGCCGTTTTTGCGCACGGGGAAACCGCGCTGGAGCGAGAGGTCCATCGCGCGCTCGATGGGGATGCGGACGACGCCCGCGCTTTTGTCGGCCCACCCGTAGCTATGGAGAATTGCGTCCTCTTCCGCCTGATAAGCCTTCAGGTCCCCTGCCGGATTCACCTGCAGGCGCGGGGGCGGCGGAAGCGTCCGCGTGTTGTCGAATGGCGACGCCGGTGGCCCGAGTTTCTGCACCTGCACGTAGTATTTGAAAACGAACCAACTGGCGAGAAACCCGAGGATGACAAGTACGGCAAGCCCCAGAGCCGAATAGACCATACCATGCAGGCTGACGTCCTGCGCTTCGTAACGCCGCTCGGTAATGCCGGCCTTCGACTCAGGCATGGTGGGTCGCCCCCTGCGGCAGGCGCGGGTCGTGGAGAGGAACCAACGGATTCCTCTTCAACTGCGAGGCGAACCGCCAAAACCACACGCCGCCAATGCCGATGACGGCCATCCAGTCCATCCAGTGAAATTGCGGTCCAGCACGGTCGTAAGCCGGGGCCATGAGCCAGAACAGATCGATCAGGCTCATGAGAATGAGGCCCGTTGCCACCGCGGCAAGCAGCCGGATTCGCCGCTTCACAAAGCGACTCAGCAAAAGCAGAAACGGGACGGCGAAGTGGAAGACGATCAGCAACACCGCCACCCAGGCCCATCCTCCCGTCGCGCGGGCCGCGTACCACGTGATCTCCTCGGGAAGATTTCCGGACCAGATGATGAGGAATTGGGAGAAGGAGAGATAGGCCCAGAGCATGGTGAACGTCAGCAGCAGGTTCCCCAGATCGTTCAGGGCGAGCGGAGAGATCAAGTCGGACAAGGGTTTGGTTTTCGACAGGAGCAGCATGACGACGATCACCAGGGACATCGCCGACAGCGCCTGGGTGACCATGAAAATCATGCCGTAGATCGTCGAGGTCCAGCTCGGCTCAAGCGACATGACCCAGTCGATGGAAGCGAAGGTCGCGGTCAGCCCGTAAATGAGCAGCCCGGGCCCGCTCAGGCTCTGGAGGCGGTGCGTCAAGTCCGGATTTGCCGTGCGATCCTGCTCGAGCGACCACTTGTTGAGGAAGTGCGTGACCAGAATCCAGGCGGCGAAATAGATGACGGTCCTTACGATAAAGAACGGAATGTTGAGGTAAAGCGCCTTCCCCGTGATGGCCATTTCCGCAGGCGCATTCGCCGGGTTTGCCCAAACGTAAAGCTGGCGCAACCCGAACAGCAGCGGCACCGTAAATGCCGCCATCAGCAAAAGTGTGCGCGTGCCGGATTCGAGCATTCGCCGGATCGGAAATCCCCAGCCGCCGCCCACCAGGTGATGGAGCATCAGGATGGCCGCACATCCCAGCGCGACGCCCAGCCAGAAAATGTAGCCGAGCAGATAGGATCGGAAGAATTGCACGGGGCTGTCGAAGCCGCCGGCCGCGCAGACAACCAGGGCCGCAAGACCCAGGATCAGGGCCCGCTTTTCCAGCCGCATCACACCGGATTGAAGAGTGTCCGTCCCGTTCACTTCGTGTCCTTCAACAATCTCGCCCGCTCTTCGGGCGGAACGTCTTCGAGGGTGGCGTGCTGGCTCATCTGCAAAGCGCGGACATACGCCACGATCGCCCATCGATCCGCAGGCGGAACACGCGCCGCGTAGCTGTACATGGCTCCGTAGCCATTCGTAATGACGTCGAAGAAGTGCCCCACCGGCGCCTGTCGCAAACGCTCGATGTGGTATGACGGCGGTGGCGGGAAGCCGCGCTGCACGATCATCCCGCGCCCGCTGCCCGTGTAGTCATGACAGGGTGTGCAGTAGATGTTGTAGCGATCCCGCCCGCGGTCGAGCACCTGTCGCGTAATGGGAAAGGGGAATGTCTCCACCGGGGCGCCGTTCACTTTTCCCGTGTAGAAGTGCTGATCGATGGGCAGGTGGCCGCGCGCCACGGTGTCCGGGACTTCCGGACGCACCGAGCGGCCATCGTCGAAGAACGTGCTCGGGGCGAGCGGGTCGTAGCGCGGCTGAACCTGCATGTCCGAACGGCAACCCCCAGCCGCCAAAGCCCCTCCGGCGAGCAGCATCCATGCCGCCAGACGCGCTCCGAATTGTCCGCCCTGCCTACGCTTCAACTTCCGAAACCTCCCGAGCCTTCAATCCCTGCATGAACTCGCGGGTCCTTTTCAAATCAAACTTCGGGTCGCGCGCTTTGATGCAGAGGAAAAACCTGTTGCGACTGGCCATCTCAAACCGCGGCGCGTTGAACACCGGGTGGTAAGGGGTCGGCAAACCGTTCATCGCCAACATGCCGAAGACGGTGGTCAGCGCGGCGGCCAGAATCGTCATCTCGAAGGTGATGGGAACAAATGCCGGCCAACTGTTGAGAGGCTTGCCGCCGATGTTCAAAGGATAGTCAATCACATTCGGGTAGTACTGCAACAGGAAACCTCCGATGCATCCGCACAACCCGCCGATGAAGACCACCAGCGGCAGCCGGGTCTTCTCGAAACCCACAGCCTCCGCCAAACCTTCGATGGGTAGCGGTGTAAAAGCATCCATGCGGCGGTACCCCTCCGCGCGCGCACGGTGGGCCGCTGAGAGAAGATCGCTGGGGTTATCGAATTCGGCGATCAACCCATAGAGTGGCCGCTTTTTGGTGCTCGGCTGCATCGCAATCAACTCGGCCCCCGCGCGGCGCCCGCTATCCCTTCTTTCCGCTCTCTTCCACCAGCCCGCGCATTTCGAAGATCGAGATCATGGGCAGGAAGCGGACAAACAAATAGAACATGGTCAAGAACAATCCGAGCGTCCCCACAAACGTGGCGATGTCCCAAGCCGTGGGGTAATACATCCCCCAACTGGAAGGAACGAAGTCGCGGTGCAGGCTGGTCACGACGATGACGAAACGCTCGAGCCACATCCCCACATTCACCACCAGCGCGACCACAAACAGCGCCGGCACGCTGGTCCGCACGCGGCGGAACCACAACGATTGTGGGATGACGATATTGCAGAGGATCAGCAGCCAGTAGATGACGGCGTAAGGCCCCGTCATGCGGTTCATAATCATGAAGCGGTCGAACGCATGGCCGCCGTAAAAGGCCATGAAGGTTTCCATCATGTAGCCGTAAGCGACGATCAATCCGGTAGCGAGCATGATCTTCGCCATGTTCTCGAGGTGGCGCAGGGTGATGAAGTCCTCGAGTTTGTAGAAGGCTCGAATGGGAATGGCCAGCGTCATCACCATCGCGAAGCCGGAATAGATTGCGCCCGCCACAAAATAGGGAGGAAAGATCGTGGTGTGCCATCCCGGCACGATGGCCACGGCAAAGTCGAAACTCACCACCGTGTGCACGGAAACGACCAGAGGCGTCGCCAGCCCGGCGAGGAGCAGCGAAGCCATCTCGTAGCGATGCCAATGAACCGCCGAGCCGCGCCAGCCCATGGCCAGAACACCATAGATGACCTTCAGCACATGGTGTTTCGCGCGATCGCGCAGTGTCGCCAGGTCCGGAATCATCCCCACGAACCAGAAGAGCAGCGAAACCGTCGCGTAGGTTGAAACCGCGAAGACGTCCCACACCAGCGGGCTGCGGAACTGCGGCCACGTCCCCATTGTGTCCGGATAGGGCAGCAGCCAATATGCGAGCCACGGCCGGCCCATGTGGAGCAAAGGGAAAATCCCCGCGCAAGCCACGGCGAAAATCGTCATCGCTTCGGCAAAGCGATTGATGGAAGTTCGCCAGCGCTGGCGGAGGAGGAGGAGAATCGCGGAAATCAGCGTGCCGGCGTGGCCGATGCCGATCCACCAGACGAAATTGATGATGGCGAATCCCCAGCCCACTGGAACATTGATGCCCCAGATTCCCACGCCTTTCAGGAGCAGCCAGGTGATCGCCGCCATCAGCGTCATCACCAGCGCGAACGAAATCGCAAAGCCCAGGTACCAACCCTTGGTCGTCCGCTGGGTCAGGACGATGGCGCTGATCTTGTCGGTGACCGAGCCGTAGCTGTGCCCCGGACCAATCAGCGGTTGTTCGCCGCCCCCCGGAGGGAGATTTTCCTGTGTGCTTCCGCCCACCCACTACTCCTTGATCTCGGGGTTGGGATTCCGCAACCGCGCCAGATACGTCGTGCGCGGCCGGGTGTTGAGTTCTCTCAGCATCCCGTAAGTCCGATTTTGTGCCTTGAGCTTCGAGACCCGGGTCTTGGGATCGTTAATGTTGCCGAAGACGATCGCCTGCGTCGGGCACGACTGCTGGCAGGCAGTCTGGATCTCTCCGTCGCGAACCTCGCGGTCTTCTTCCTCCGCCCGGATTTTTGCGGCGTTGATCCGCTGGACGCAGTACGTGCATTTTTCCATCACACCGCGGCTGCGGACGGTCACGTTGGGATTGCGCAATCCGAAAAGGCTCGGCGTCGTCCAGTCGGAATACAGCCGGAAGTTGAACCGCCGCACCTTGT
>JAIQGB010000412.1 GCA_020072905.1 Terriglobia bacterium
GAGCAGAGTCTCGGAGAGCGCGTAAATGAAGCCGCCGCCGAACTGTTTCGAGTTGAGCGGCCAGCCGGCCGTATGGATCACCTCGCCGCGGCCGATACGCCCGGCGGGAATCTCCCAGAGCTCTTTGATGCCGACGGCGTACACCTGCGGATTGCAGCCCTGGTCGAGAATTAGCCGCCCGGTCAATTGCTTCGCGAGCGAACCGCGCGGGCCTTCGGCGAAGACGGTGACCTTGGCGCGCAGATCGTACCCGAGCTGGAAGTTGGGCTTGCGGTTCCCGTTGCGGTCGATCCCTTTGTCATCCGTGCGCACGCCCGCGACGCGCTCGCCGTCGTAAAGCACTTCCACGCCCGCAAAGCCCGGGAAGAGGCTGACTCCCGCGCGCTCCACCAACCCGCCCAGCCATTTGGCGAACTTGTTCAGCGAGATGATGTAATTCCCCTGGTTGTGGAAGAAGGGAGGATTGATGGGAAGCTTCCACTGGCCGCGGCGAGTGAAGTAGTAGACCGAATCGCGCGTGACGGGCGACTCGAGCGGCGCGCCCCGCTCCTTGAAGTCCGGGATCAGTTCCGCGAGTGCCCGCGGGTCGAGCACCGCGCCGGAAAGGCAGTGTGCGCCGATTTCACCGGCCTTCTCAAGGAGGTAGACGTTTTCGGTGCTGAGGTTCGGGCCCGACGCCCGGCCACTCTGAACTGCTTCGGTGTGATCTCTGATGAGTTGCGCCAGACGAAGGGCACAAGCGAGCCCCGCGGGCCCGGCGCCGACGATTAACACATCGGTTTCGAGCGTCTCGCGCTCAACCTGCGACATCCGCCGGCGACCTCCGAGGAGTCCGGTTGAAAAGTCTAGCCCGGTCACAGGACCGGTCGCGAAGCAAGCCCAGCTTTGCCGGACGCGCCCTACTTGGGGAGGCTTGCGATCTGCTCTCTCAAGATCTGAGCGATCGTGACGTCGCCGCCGAACTTCTTCTCCAGTTGGTGGTAGATCTCCCGCGCCTTGGCGGGTTGCGTCGAGCGGTAGGCGTCCGCGAGCGCCAGCCGGGCCGTGACCTCGGGCACCGTGGAGGTGGGGCGGCTGGCGAGTTCGTTGTAAACCTTCGCCGCGTCATCGATCTTGCCGGCTTTGACGAGTTCCCCCGCCAAGGCAAACTTCGCCAGCGCGGCAAGTTCGCGATCCGAGCCGCGCGCGGCGTCCTGGAGCGTTTTGATAGCCGCTTCGTGCTCTCCCAATTCCCCCTGGCACAGACCCACATGATAACGGGCAATTTCCACGGCCTTGGGCTGCGGAAAGCGCGAGTATTTCTGGACCACTTCCTGGAACTGCTCCAGCGCTTTCTTGTATTTCGCCTGCGTCGTCGGAAACGATTGCAGGCCGGGCACCATACTCGCCTGGCCCGCTGGCCCCACATAGGCGCGGAAGGTCGTGAGTGCCATGCCGAGCTGCAGGTTGGCTTCTACGTCTTGGCGCTGTTGGTAAAACCTGAGCCCGCTCGCCAAGCCTGCCACTACGACGACGATGCCCACGACCGTGAGGATTTCCCGGTACTTTTTCTTGAAGAACTCCTCGAATTCCTCGTAGGTGGTGCGCAGCTGATCCTGCTTGAGCTCGCGCCGGCTGATGTGAGACACAGTTGACGCTCCTGGAGGCTGATTAACCTCCCCATCTTAGCAACCAGCGCAGGGGCCGTCAATGAAGTGTACTCAGGGAGGAACTCCCCATGCATCAGGATGACAAAGGGGGCAAGGGTCGGAAACCGCGCAAACGGCCACCGGGGATTAGGCAGGGAGAAGACACTCAGAAAAGCCGAAAGCTGACCTCCACCAGAACGCGGACCGCCACCGGCACGCCGTAGCGGAGGCCGGGCTTGAAGCGCCAGGTGCGGACCGCTTCCGCGGCCTTTTCATCAAGTCCCATCCCCAGCGGCCTGACGACACGGATGTCGGTGACCGTGCCCTGAGGGTTGACGACAATCCACAGAGTCACATTGCCTTGGAATTTGGCCTTGCGCGCTTCCTCGGAATAGGCGGGCTCCGGCTTGTAGAGGGGGACGGGCGCGCTGACGCCCTCACCGACGCCATAAACGACTTGGCCCCCGCCGGTATTCCCGCCTTCCCCCGGCCCATAGCCAGGTCCTCGGCCGGGGCCCACTCCCCCATCATCTCCCGTCCCGATTCCTCCGCGCGACCCGGGGCCGCTTGAGGCAAAGCCGAGGACGCCGTTCGGATCGCCCCAGTGCGCATTCTGCGCCATCTCGGGCAGTTTCAACTCAGGGACGCCGAGCAAAGTCGGTTGGACCGGCAGCTCGGGAACCGCGTTGAGAAGGGTGGCGCTGGGCGGCGCAAACTGCATCAGCGAAAACTCCGGAATCGGGCCTTTCGAGGCCGGCAAAGGCGAGCGGACGCCGCCGCCACCCCCGCCCTTGGGCTGCTGGCCTTGGAATGCACTGATTGGTGGCAGCGTGATCTTCGTATACCACGGACGGTCATTTGGGGATGGGGGCTTGTTCAAAGGAGGACTAACACTGAATGGGAGCAGGATCGCTGCAACTACCATGCCGTGTAGTAGCAACGAGTTACCCCAGGATGCAGGCTGGGGCAGGTGGTCACACCAGGTTTCCGAGAGTTCGAAGGGTGTAGAACGCCACTGCCTGTTGGGCTTGGCACTCGGCTTGCCTTTCGCAGGGGCCGGGAAAACCACAGCTGCGCTCCTCGCAGGGCTCAGTCCACCGACGAGGTAAAGACGTGTACTCAACCTCTGATGTTCACCCGGGCAGCGGAGTTGTCCGGAGCCATCCTTGACAGTGATTCAAGCGGATGGCAAGATTAGAAATTGCCTCAGGGACGCGGTTCTTGCCTGTGCACCCCGAGGCAGCGCCTTCGCAGCTACGCTTGTGCCGAAGTGGCGGAATTGGCAGACGCGCTACATTCAGGGTGTAGTTCCCGTCAGGGAGTGGAGGTTCGAGTCCTCTCTTCGGCACCAAAACCCTAGATCAACCTTTCCCATCATGAGCTCGGTGAAGAGGACCTGCATCAGAGCATTCCTGCATGAGGTCGGCAGGGGTTCCGATCGAGCGCCTGGCCTCGACGCTTGGGTGTGACGGGGCCGGCTGGGCTGGTTCCTCAGCGGCTTACCTGTCCGGGATGGGCGAGGGCTCCGGCGTGGCGGCGCCGTCCTTGCGCGGTGAGGAAGCGCCGTAGTTCACGCCCGTTGAGGAATCGTGCATCACCACCTGCCCGCCGCCGAACCACGAGGAGTAATCGCCGCGCACGTCGAGCGAGTGGCCGCGCTTGATGAGCTCCTCGCGAACGACCGCCGGGACGCGGCCCTCGATCATGAACTCGCACCCGCCGAATTCCAGCTTGGTGAAGCGCGGCGCCTCGAGGGCCGCCTGGATATTCATCCCATAATCCACGACATTCGAAACGAACTGCGCGTGCGCCTGCGGCTGGTTCAGTCCGCCCATGATGCCAAACCCGATGTGGAGATTTCCCTTCTGCATGAAGCCCGGAATGATGGTGTGATACGGCCGCTTGTGCGGCGCCAGCACGTCCGGATGGTTCGGATCAAGGACAAAACCCGCGCCCCGCGAAGAGGATCCATTTGCCGGTCGCGAGCTTGTCGAAGGCCTTCACGCCGGCTTCCTTCTCCTTCAGCGTCTTGTTGGCCTTGAGCTTTTCCTCGAGCGCCGCCCCGACGAGGAAGCCCTTGGCCTC
>JAIQGB010000023.1 GCA_020072905.1 Terriglobia bacterium
CGTTACACGGCCAAGTGGATTGTTTCGGAGTCCGCTGTGACTCGGGAACAATGAGCGAAAGCGAACGCCCTGCATACCGGCTGTCCCGTCCGCGCATATTTCAGTTCGTGAGGTGGCGATTTCTCGGCAACTGACTCGCAAACAGGGAAGCTTGCCCATGTGCTTCCTGTAGACATCCAAATTGCGTCAGCAACTCTTTCGTGAGAGCCCGATCGCCTACTACTTCTGTAGCTTGCTCTCCGCCAGTTTCACCGCCGTTTCCAGCGCATCCGCTGCTTTCGCCTTTACATCCGGCTCCACGCCCACCCCTTCCCAGTCGGCCTTTCCGAAGGGATTGATCGCCTTCTCTTCGGGAATACCCATGCCAAAGTGATCGTCGATACGATGGAAAACACCCGCATGGGCGCCACCACGCGTTGTCTCACCCACCAGCGTGGCGCGTTTCAGCATCTTCAGGTCGTAGCTGAACTGCTCTGCACCGGACCAGGTCGAGGCTGAGGTCAGAACATATACCGGCTGGTCCGCCAGTCTGTTTCCTGGAACAGGCGACCGCGTCCAGGACTGCTCAGTTGGAGCTCCCCTGGGGCCGTACATGTACTCCGGATGGTCGAAGAGGTAGCTGGCAATCAGCGAGACCATGCTCGGGAAGCCGCCCGTGTTGTCCCGCAAATCAAAGATGATTGCATCCACGTGGTTCAAAGAAGCCATCGCAGCAGTTGCCGTCGACTGGCATACAGAAGTATCAGGGAAAAAATTGAGCTTCAGATAGCCGATATTGTGCGGCAGGATTTCGACCTTTTTGAACATGCAGTTTTCCTGCTCCATTGCCTTCCGATAACGCGCAAGACTTTCAGGTGTTTGTTCCGGCGGGTGCTCTGGCAAAGGGGCTTGGCTGTAGACCACCACGAGGTGCATGTCCTGGCTCACGTTCCTCATCTGCCTGGTGAGCAGATCGGCAAAGCCTCCGCCATCCGTCACTGCGTCGTCGTCGCCACTCTTCTGGTGCGCCAACAGCGCAGCCACCATCTTCCGTGCAACGTCCGGATCAAAGTAGTGCTCCTTTAGATTCTGGATCACCGCATCCATCACACGTTGCCGTTCCGCGCCATCCAGTTTCGCACCCTCGACCGCCGCACTGGTCGCGCCCTGCGGCCTCGGTTGGGGAGCTTGCGATTGAGGAGATCCAGAGCCGCCCGGCAGCAAGAGCAGCCTCGACAGGAAACCACTCGGCTCAGTGTTGCCGTGTCCCATGCTGCCTGTGCCCATTGTTGGCTGTCCGGACCCATTGAATTCTTCTTGCGCATGATCAACGGCCTGGGGCGGACGCTCAAACACGGAAGAACGCGCACCGTTTTGATATTGAGGTTGGGCGGCCCAAGCACCGAACGGCCAGTAGTTTCCGCCATAGCCGATCAAAACCAATACTGGGACGAAGGCTACCAGCGACAGTAGGCCTCCGCAAAGCCGCGCTTCGAGACGTAGCGCACCGTTCTCCAAAACATGGAACACCGGCGTGCCGTCCAAACGCTCCTGTGCTGAAGCGCCGATGAGCGCCGGTTGCGCACGGCGGTACTCGAGTGGAACAGAAACAGCCAAATCGGCCAGCAGGTCGAGCCAGAGCCATAGCCCTTTGAACAACCCTCTTTCATCGCGGGAGCGGTCACGGAACAGTTGCAGGGCTGCATCGCCGTATGCCTTGCGAAAGCAGGAAGGATAGAGACGCAACAGCCAGGCATATATCTTTTCAGACATGGTCCCCCCTGAAGATTCTTTTGACACGTGCGACGCGCAACAAGTCGGCAAGTCTTGCAGCTTCGGAACGTGCCAGTTTCCGTCCAGCCGAGGTCAAACGGTAGTAACGGCGCCGTTCCTGGCCGAGTTTTGCGTCCTCACGCAGGTCAACTTCCTCGATGAGTTTCTCTTCGAGTAGTGATTGAATTGAGCTGTAGAGCGTTCCAGGGCCCAGTCGCATGCGACCGCAGCTCTGCTCCGCGACCTGCCGCATGATCCCGTAACCGTGCAGATCTTCATCCGCAAGGGATAGCAAAATCTGGAATGCGGCCGAAGGCAATGGATCGAGTTTTCGTTTGGGCATATGCAGTCGATAATCAGTATATCGATAAACGACTATACTCCAGCTAGGTCCCGATATGAATATCCTTTTTTCAGCATCTTTCGGCCTGCATAGCAATCTGCTGAGAACATGAGGCTGTAGTCTCACGAGTGTTGAGCCACAGGCCTTAAATATCCATCGCTACTCAAGCGTCCAGTTTGGTTGGATTATGAGCGGATGCTTGTCAAACCGGGAGTTGATTCTCAGTTGATGTAAACAAGCCTTCGCATGAACTATGACTCGTCAGGTCCCGGACCGTCGGCCACTCGGAAGCTATGCCAGCGCCTTGCGGTTCCTCTTCAGAAAATAGGGGTCACCTGGTCGTATAGTCGGCAAACCGTTGAAGTAAGTCAATCGGCGGTTTGGCCGTTTCTCGTCAACTTGACCGCGGTCGCCCGATTTTCGAGTGGCAGAGATAACCGGTCCAAATCCTCACAGCCGTGTGTTGGTGTTCTACAGTCCTGTTACTGAACGCTGATGGGCATCTACGGCTGTGGGTTGGGCATGCTCTCGGCTCTTTTCCTGATACCCTCGAGCCACTGAAGCCGGAGCAGCCCGCTTCCGGGCAAAATCAATCTCCAGTAACGGCCCATGCCGCGGCGGGTGGCATCGTCCAGCGCCAGGACGCGCGTCTCGGTGCTGAGAGTGGACCATCCGCCGCCCTCATCTTCCACGTTGAAGTCCAACGCCATTTTGACCGCACCCTGCTCCCGATAATCAGCGAACTCCTGCAAAGTGCGCACCTCGGGGCGGCGGTTCGCCCGCGCATTCCAAGCCCAGAACATCGCGATTTCACGCTCGCTGCCGCCCACAAGATTACCAGGCGACGAAAACGCATCGAGGACCCGCTTATCCTGCAGATCGCCGGTGTCACGAAGGGGCGCGCGCGCAACCGCGGCGCGAATCTTCAGGAGCGTGCCCAGGGATTTCATGTCGCCGAACGTTGACTGGCGAGTAGCCTCCATCACCTGCTCGGGCCGGGCGTGAATGCGGGCCGAGTGCCTCTCGGAAAACTGGTACTCCGGCATGAAATCGTCGAGACGGGTTCTCGGTTGCGCGACACGGATCATCGAGGCTGGCCAGGATAGAGCCGCGAAGGTCAGGGCCACGCCACCCGCGAGAATGAGCGCTCCGACGGCTCGTTTGCGGACTCCCAGAAACCGGAAAGGCAGAACCAGGTTCGCCAGCCCACCGAGCGCCAGCACGATTCCCGAATAGGCCAGCGTACTTAGAGGCTGATATGCGGCCCAGTAGTTGAAGAGCAGAACAGCCGCGAACGCCATTGCGGCCAGCAGCGTCCACGCCACAGCCTTAAATGACATCGGCTCATCTCCTTGCGGTCGATCTTGACCCAAGGATCGACTCACGATCTGTTAAGTAGTACGGAGAGATGGCGGTCTAAGTTCCGCTGTCTGTAGCGTTGCTACGGTCTCCGGCAAAATCCATCCAGTCATCGCGCCGTTCAAGCGATTTGAGGCCGACGCCCCCTTTCGTTGCCCAGGAATTCCTGTAAGGGAATCCCGGCTCCACGCTCGAGGATGTCGCGCGGAAGGAAGCGCCTGCGCAGTTCTCGACCTCAGCACTGATCGAAAATCAAACGGTGTGGCGCCGACTACGCCATCTTGACGTGTAGTCCGGTAACCATACCAGTGCTGTGCAATCAAACAGAATTGCCGTAGATAAGCCCGTCCTCGAGGATTACCCGCGAGTAACGCCGTAGGGTAGAGCGAAGTCGCTCAGCTCCTGTATCGCCGCCGACTCGGAAAGTACTCTCCGGTTGCTCGCCGAAGAACTTATTCGCTCATCTCACCGCAAGTCATTGCCAGTCAGGAGATTCCGCCGCTACTGGGGATTTGGCCTGGGAAGTCGGCTTCCCGTCAAATGAGGGCCGCTCATTTGGTCGTATGACGGGGGCAGGGGCTCCCACTTGTCATGATTGCACAATTCGCAAAGCTCGGTTCTGGGGCGCTTCGCGGTCCTACGTGCCCGAGGATCTCACCGCGATCCCTGCCACTTTCGGGTAAGCACTCCGCTGCCTCGCACCCAACCGAGTCCCGCCACGGGGGAATTACGCAAAGGGCGTCCGCATCCGTTACTCGTATCGCAGGGCGGCGATGGGGTCGAGTCGAGCGGCTTTCAGGGCGGGCCAGAGGCCAAAAAACAACCCAATACTGGTAGCGACGACAAAGCCGGTGGCGACGGACCAGAGCGGGACAGTGGAGGGCAGGCTGGGCACGAGTACCCGGATGAGAAGGCTGAGCGTCCAGCCCGCGGCGATTCCCAGCAGGCCGCCCGAGCCCGTCAGCACCACGGCTTCCAGCAGAAACTGCCAGGCGATGTCGCGCTGGCGCGCGCCCACCGCCTTGCGCACGCCAATCTCACGCGTGCGCTCAGTAACCGAGACGAGCATGATATCCATGACTCCGATGCCCCCAACAAGCAAACCAATCGAGGAGATGACCACCATGACTAACGCCACCGTGCTAATAATCTGGCGAAACTCGCTGACCAGGGATTCCGCGGTGGCCATACCGAAGTTGTCAGGGTCGGCGAGTTTTACATGGCGGCGACGGCGAAGGAGACCGCGGATCTGATCCTGTGCCTGGTCCATCTCTCCGCGGTTTGCCATGGCGCTAATGAAGTGGTCTTTCGCCGTGGGATAGAGCTTCTGGTAGGTCCAGAGCGGAACGAGGACGTTCCGGTCATCCGGGTTGTCGCCCAAGACTCCTTTGAACTTGTGAAACGTTCCTATGACCTCAAAAGGGTGCCCATCCACCACCACGGTTTTACCGATCGGGTCCTCGCCTTGAAAGAGCTCCTCGACCACGTTGGCGCCGAGTACAGTGACATCGCGACGGTGTTGGTCATCCGCCTCCGTGAAGAAGCGGCCATCGGCAAGCGCCGTGTTGGCCAGAGCGATGTAGTTGGCGTCCACACCCATGAATTGCGCCCCCGCCATCTCGCGTGCTTTATAGCGTGCCGTGGAAGGCGGTAGGCCGAACTCGCTCATATCCCGGAAAATGGCCACGGAGACTTCTTCCACGGCAGGACATTGCTCCTTGATGGCCATGGCGTCCTCGTAGGTAAGCGGCTTGCGCAGGCGCTCCTCGCGAGTCAGCCTGTGAGGCAGGCCCATCTGGAGCTTGTAGACCCAGACGACTCGCGTGCCATATTGTTCGGCTGTCGCAACCAGTTGCGCATCGAGGCCAGAAATAATCGACGCCACTGCAATCACCGTGAGGGTCCCGATAAATACGCCCAAAACCGTGAGCAGCGACCTGAACATGTGAGTGCGCAGCGTGTCGAGTGCCAGCCACAAATTCTCTCCAACCGCTTGCCAGTAAGCGCGCATATTATTTCTCAGCTCGCAATGCCTGGATGGGATCGAGCCCCGCGGCTCTGCGGGCAGGGTAGATGCCGAAGAACAGTCCCACCAGGGTCGAAAGAGAGACGCCCACAATGACGGCGCTCAGCGGCACCTGCGCGGTGAACACGATGGCCACCAGTTGCGCGACGCCGTACGCGATCAGCACTCCCACCAGGCCCCCCAAACCCGCGAGCGCCGCGGCTTCGATCAGAAATTGCCACAGGATGTCGCCGCGCCTCGCTCCCACGGACTTGCGAATCCCAATCTCGTGAGTGCGCTCGGTGACGGTAGCCAGCATGATATTCATGATGACGATGCCGCCCACCACCATGAATACGGCCACGATGCCGATGGTCACCGCAAAGATGCTCCCCGTAAGGTTCTGCCAAGCGCTCATGAGGGTTTCCGAGGCGTTGATCCCAAAGGTGTCTTCTTCGTGGTAAGGGACGTGGCGTCGGGCCCGCATCAAGACACGGACTTCGTCCTCCAGTTCCAGCAGGTGCAGGGAATCAGGCGCTTTGATGAAAACCAGGAGCTCCAGATTCGGCATGAAAACGTTCCGGAAAGTGCCCAGCGGAATGAACACAAAGTTGTCCTGACTCACGCCGAAAGCGGAACCCACTTTTTCCGCCACGCCGATCACACTGAAGCTGTGCCGCCCCACGACGATTTCCTTGCCAATCGGATCGGTCACGGGAAAGAGTTTGTCCACGATGTCCTGGCCGATGAAGCAGACCCGGGCGTTGTGGCGGTAGTCCTGTTCGCTGATGTAACGTCCGTACAGGGCTTTTTCACGGCCCACGTAAGCGTGGCTGGCGGTGACTCCAACCAACGTCACTCCGTCGATGGACTGCCCGCGGTAGCGGGCCTCCGGGTCCGGCTGGAGCTGTGTGATGGCGCTTATGGCTTCGTAGCTGAAGAGCGTTTCGCGAAGGTATTCATAGTCCTCCATGCGGATGGGCCGGTTCCGCCGTAGCGCTTTAAGGTAGGACTCGTATCCTTGCGCCCACTTGAACTGGTGGAGCACGAAAGTGTTCGTGCCGAGGTTGGCAATCTTCGTGGCGATGTAGACGTTCATGCCGTTCACTACCGACATCACAACGATCAGGGTGGTGGTAGCGATGACGATGCCGAGCAGAGTGAGGAACGAGCGCAGCTTGTGGTTGCGGAGCTCTTCCAGGGCGATCCAAAATGCCTCGCGTGCCGCCATCCAGAGACCCGCCTGCCGCTGCACATTTCCTCGCAACTTGGCGACGGCCGGCCAGGTTTGGCTGACAACCGGCATTTTGAAGACTCCCTACACCTAGCGCAGCCTTTGAACCATCGGCTGGCCATTTCACCGCAAGGCCCGACAGCCACGGCACGACTCAGCAAGGTAGTCTGGGTCGCAACTACTCGCTCTTAGCTTGACAGCCTCAGGGGGGGCAGTCAAGAAGCGGAGGAGGACCCGACGAAGTGCTACGCATCGCAATTGAAGATGCCTGCTCAGGCGACATGCTGACGCTGGTCAGGTGGTACAGCCACAACCAGGGCGTTTCGCTGTCGCAACTTGCCCGAGTAGACGCGTACGAATCAACCGCCGAAGCCATCGCCGACTGGCACTATTTGTGCTTCTTCAACACCTCCGGGATTTATTTAGCCTTTTGCCGAGCTACAGTTCAGTCCCCAGTTCACCTCGGGGTTGGTTTGGCGCCTAGCCCGGGTGATCGGGCAGCCTCCCCCACTTTCATGGAAGCCTGTTTCCCAGGACCAATCCAGCTTGAGCGGGGGTTGGGCTGTTCTCGACAGTAATCTCAGCACGCGGGCCCCGCGCGGTCGCTTTTCCGGTTTAGGAATCTCCGACCAGTTCGTTGCGGGCTGTCGCTGAGTGATTGCCGACGATTGTTTCCGAGTTGCCGACGATTCGTCCATAACCGGTCCGAGGGGCGGCTCAGCAATTGCCAACGAGTCTGGGTCGCCACTTCTGCGGTTTGGCCGTAATACATCCAAGTGAATTTCCGAGTTGTCTGTAATTCCCCGGTTTTGGGCCTCCGCACCAAGACAAGCCGCAGCCTTCAAGTGCAAGGCTGCGCTGCTTGCCAAAAAAACTCGCATCCCGACGAGAAAGATTCCGGCCCGGGATTGCGCCCCAAGTGATTGAAGTGTATATTCTTATTTAAGAGCGCGAAGAGGGAATTTGAGAGCAAGCTTTCGGGTATGAATTCATTAATTGCTCTTTTCACCCTAGTGACTTGCGGAACTGCCAGCGCTCTCACCGCCGCGGCGCGCGAGGCTTCCATTACGGGACGCGTCATCATCACTAAGGTGATGACGAAGAAGCGCGTCACCCTGCCGTCTTACGATCTGCGTGGTGTAACGGTCAATTCTGGAGACCCGGACAAACCTCCTGGCAGCAACCCTGCCGTCGATGAACTTTCGCGGGTGGTCATTTATCTGGAAGGTCCAGGACTGAAGGCTGCTACCCCTACCCAAGGGACACTGGCGCAGAAGAACCGTCATTTCGATCCGGAAATCGTCGTCGTTCCGGTTGGGTCCAGCGTGTCTTTTCCGAACGATGATCCCATCTTCCACAATGTTTTCTCCCTGTCGAAAGTCAAGCAGTTCGACCTGGGTTACTACCCCTCCGGCGAGACGCGAAGTGTCAAATTTGATCGGCCGGGAGTAGTCCAGGTTTACTGCCACATCCATCCCGACATGAGTGCGGCGATTGTTGTGCTGTCAACCGGTTCCTGGACGCGGCCTGCCCCCGACGGCGGCTATTCCTTGTCCGGCTTTCCGCCCGGCACTTATGATTTGGTTGTGTGGCATCGATCTGCCGGATTCTTCCGGCGGCAGATCACGGTGAGTGAGGGCTCCACGCCGGCCGAGGACTTTGTGATCCCAGTTAATGAGCCGGATTCCAACGCGACGCCGAAGCCAGGAAGTCCCAAATGAGGCGCCCTTTTTCCCTTGCCACTCGCACCTTTCTGCTCACCTTCCTCGCCATGTGCGTGGTCCTGGTGGCCGGTTTCTTTGCCTTAAACGCTGCCCTTAAAGCCCGGATCAAAGAAGGGCTGAAGGAAAACCTCAGGCTCACCGAACAGCAGCTTGACCAGCAAGAAGTCGAATATAACCGGCTCGCCACCGAGCTGATTGCAACTCTCAGCGAAAATGCGGGCCTGAAGGCTGCCATCGGACTCTCGCGGGAGCAGTCCAAACCGGCATTGCGAGCCGAAGTACGGGAGACCATCGAGGGCCAGTTGCGGGATTTGTCGCGAGGGCTCTATTTTGATCTCTTCATGGTCATCGACACGGAGGGATCTTTGATCGCAACGGTGGGCGCGCCAGTCGATGAAGAACAGGCGCGCCAAGTCTCATCGGGCGGCTCGAATGGCCCGTGGCTGATCCGGGCCGGGCATGACTTATTCAAGGTTACGAGCGTCCCCATCAACTTGGGGGCTGAGAATCTTGGGAGACTAGCCGTTGGCAAGCGATTTGACATCAGCTCGCCCGGCGCTTACGGAGACGCTGTGCTCACGGACCGAAGGGGAATCGTGGCGAGCACGCTTCCGGCCGCCGTGAATGCCGAGGTTGAGCGTCAGCTCTCGGAAAGGTGTGGTCAACAAAAAGACGGGTGCGAGATCAGTGCGGGAGGCCAGAATTATCTGGCCCTGGGAATGGATCGCGACTGGGTGACGCCCGATTACCAGTTGCTGCGGCTAGCGTCGATCGACGATGCCATGCGGGGGTTCCCTCAGGGCCTGAGGCGGGTTTTTATCATGACGGGCCTGGGCGGCGTGCTCATAGCGGCCCTGTTCTCGCTGTTTGCTTCGCGGTCAATTTCCAAGCCTCTCGCCAATCTGGCTTCGGACCTGGAGAGGAGTGGCGAAACCGGCGCGCTATGGAATGAGTTTCGCATGGACTCCTCCACGCGGGAAGTCAATCTGCTGGCCGGCGCTTTGAACCGGGCAGCCAGCGCGCGCCGTCAAGTCGAGGGTAAGCTGAGGAGTGCGCACGAGCAGGAGTTTTACCTGCAAATCGCCCATGAAGTTCAGCAGCGCCTCAACACCACGGTGGCATCGTTGCCGGGTTTTGATATTGCTGGAACCGTTTGCTCTGCAACGCTGACAGGGGGGGACTACTTCGACTTCATTGTGCAGCCGGACGGGTGTCTCTGTGTCGCCATTGGCGATGTCAGCGGCCACGGATTCGGGGCTGCTCTGGTGATGGCTGAAACCCGGGCGTATGTGCGGTCCTATGCGATGTTGGAGTCGAACATGGGTGCTATCCTCAGCCGCGTCAATAATGCCCTTGTCGCGGACCTGGCCGACGAACAGTACGTTACTTTGCTTTTGGCCCGCCTCGACCCGCGGAACCGCTTGGTCGAATACGCCAGTGCCGGGCACATACCGTGTTACTTACTGCGCCCTTCTGGAGAGATCGGGCACGTCATGGAGAGCACGGGGCCACCGTCAGGCCTCTTCGCCGGCAGTCAGTTTTGCTCCAGTCCGGCCATTCCCTTGGACTACGGTGAAACCCTCGTCTTTTTGACCGACGGGGTCACGGAGGCAGCCAACAACGACGAGGCTCCGTTTGGTGCGGATAGAGCTCTTGAGTTCATAAAAAGTCATCTGCAGAACAGCGCGGCTGAACTCGTCCTAGGCATCCACGAGGCGGTGCTGGCCTTCACTGGCGGCGGGCCTCCGTCCGATGACATCACCTCGATTATCTGTAAGGTCAGCCTGGCCGCCATGGAGGCATCGGCCTAAGCTATTCACAAGGCCTTTCAGTTTGCTCTCGGAGAACGCAAGACACGCATCCGGCGTGCCGCGAGAACAGGGCGAACATGGCAGCAGGACGCCGCCGGCCTGGGTGGTTCCGTCGCTTCCAAGCGGGCGCCCCTCCAAACAACGGTGATCTGCAAAAAAGATGATACGCAATTCGAATCGACGAGCCTGAACATTAGTGAGAGCGGCATGTTGCTGGCATTTCCGGGGCCGGTAGAAGCGGGGGAGGAATTGGAGCTTGAATTCCGTATCCCACACGTTTTCGAGCCGCTGAAGCCCCGTGTCCAAGTCATTAGCAAAGGGCCCCGAGGTATCGGTGTCAGGCTTTTCACGCGCACTCTCGAGGCCCGGGAAAACATCCGGGGTTTCACCGGTTCGGGAGTCAAGGCGGCCGTAGTCTCATGAGATGGGCTGCTGCCAGAGGCGGAGATTGTGCGCGAAGGCACCTGCTGACCCTGGCCCTCGTGCTTCTGGGTGGAACACCCTGCGCTAAACTATCAGCGCAGGACGCTCAAATTGGCGTGGCGCTCCCGTTTACGTTTTCCGCGGGTATGCTCGATACCAGCCGCGCCCAATACGCTGGCCCCTCCGCGCCGCAGGTTTTCGGTAGTTTCCGTTTGCTGGCGACGCCGGAGATCAAACTGGGATCGCACTGGTACGGTTACGCTCCCCTCCCAGTGCGATGGGCGCCCTACTTTTATCAAGACGCGTATGTTTACCATCGTCAAATCAAGTTCGACGTGCTGCAAGGGTTCATAGGTTACTCGCGCTCGTGGAATCACACCGCATTAGCCGTGAAAGCCGGGAAGCTGTCGTCGGCGTTTGGCGCATTCCCCTTGCGATACGATGACATGGTGAACCCCTTGCTTGACCAGCCCTTGCCCTATAACTACTTACTGAAACAGCCGAGTTCCACTTCCGCGAAGATTTATGCGCGCCCGCCGGTGACTCTCTACGGCCTGCCTGCGGTGGAATTTGACTTTTCCTGGCGCCGCCTGGATTCGAGGTTTCAGTTCACCACCAGCAGTCCTTATAATCCCATAGGCTTCTTTAAGTCCGGCCAATACCCTCAGTGGACAGCAGGCGGGGGCTACACCATTCGCCAGGGGTTTCGAGTGGGGATATCGGCGTATCGTGGCCCCTGGCTGGCCGGCTCGCTCTCATCCCTTGTCCCCACCGGTTTGAGCGCCACGAACTTTCCAGCAGGTGCTGTAGGACTGGACGTTCAGTGGGCGCGAGGACGATGGAGCGCCAGTGGTGAGTGGGACCGGTTTGTCTTCCACTTTCCCTATCTTTCCAATGCTCCCACCGTAAATTTTGCCTATGCCGAGCTAAAAGTAATCGTCCGTCCGCGTTGGTATGCCGCCTTCCGGGCAAACTACCAGACCGACAACCATGCGGTAGTGGGGGGTGTGCAAAGCGCCACGACAGTCTATCCCAATCGTCAGTACTATGAAGTTGCCGTGGGTTTTCGCCCTAACCGCTTTGAATTGCTGAAGGTCGGCTACGAATGGGCTAAGGTGGCAAATGGCGCGGTCAATCACAACAATGTTTTCGGCGTCCAGTTCGTTACCAGCTTCAATGGTCTTTCCAAAGCTCTGAAATGACCCCTCCCATCATTCTCTCGAGGGAAGCAAGGTAGCACGGACCTGTTTCTTAGGTCCGCGGGTTTTGGCAGGGCATGTCGGACGCACTACGTGTTGCCGGACGCTTTCAGAGGGAAACACCGAAACTAAGCACGCGGATTCAGCGCAGTGCCCCGATGTCACTTGGACGGATAGTCGGCAAACCGTTGAAGTAAGTCCATCGGCGGTTTGGCCGTTATACGTCAAGGTGAGAGGCGGCTCATTTGACGTGAAGCCGACCTATGAGGAGCAATGTCGAGACTCCGCAGGAATCCCTTGCGAATGGGTTTGTTGAATCGCCGCAGGTGAAATGTGGTTTTATCTTCTCGTGGGGCAAGCATCCCTGCGCCGAAAACGCGTCCGAGTCTCACCTGATAAGTGATTGCGTTAAACATGGAGCAGCCGAGCGAGGATTGCGTGCCCAAAACGCACGCATCTGGAACACCTCCCCGCAAGGTACGTATCGGCGGGCTTAGCCCGCGGCAATCGCCTCAAGGCTTCTTCAGTACCGCTGTGCGGTTGAAGCGTATGGACGGACGGTCAGCGAGCTGGAGGCCCGCCCACGCAGCCGCCTGCAACTGGCTCTCAAACTGTGCGGCATTCACATGGCCGGTGGGCTCGGCAAACAGCAGATGGCCGCCCGGCTTCAATGCTTCGGTGATTTCGATGAAGAACGAAGCTGCGGCAGGCAGTTCATGGACTACAGCGAAGGCGAGGGCAAGATCCGCCGTCCCGGCCAGATCCTTCACGCCCATGGAACCACTTGCGACCAGGCGCGCATCAACACGTTCCAGAAGACCGGCCCTCGCCGCTCGACGTTTGAGCCCCTCGATCATTCTGGGCTGTATGTCTACAGCCACAACCCGGCCGGACGGCCCCACCAAGCGGGCCAGTTCGAGCGTGAAGAAGCCCATGCCAGGCCCCGGCTCGAGCACCGTCATGCCTTCACGAACGTAGGGGGGGAGGATCTTGGCCGGGTCGTACATCAATCGCCGTACAGGGCTGGCCACCAGGTAGCCGAGCCACCAGGGACAAACATGCTTAGCCACGGCGTTTCCTCTCAGAAGGAGATTGGAACAATAGCTTCTCGCCAACCACAGAGCAAGGGAGTAGGACCGGGTTGGCGGAGCCAACCTAAGCGGTCAGAGACCTCGTCATACGTGGCCGATAAATGCATACGAAGAGTGAGGAAAACTTATGAGGCCTAAACACCCCGGAGCACCGAAATCCGGGTGCCGGTCGCGGACCGACATAGTCTCTTGCCATTACCGTGCGGACGCCTTGTCCGCACGGACAGGGCGGCCGCGGGCGGATTACTCCCGATAAACGCCGTAGTGGTGAGCCATCTGACGCGGCGGCTGTTTGGGGGCATGCTGCAAAGGATTGCGGCGCTGCCATCACCAGCAGGATAGGCAAGCCGTAGACCGAAATAGCTTTCGGTGCCCATCGAGAATGGAGAAGGAAAAGTGTCTGAGAAACGGGTTGGAGAATTCCAATTGGGTGCTTTGGGATTTTGCCGCAGCGGTCGGAACGGCTCTGCACTCAAAAAGCTGGCCGGAACATTGCATGCTGACGGAATTGCTTGTACGTTATCGGCTGGCCGGGAAGTCAAAATGGAAATCCCGGATAAGATGGCAACAAGCAAAGAGAGAGACAAGGAGCACCCGAAAGGGCATATCGCGATGAAGACATCCCCGATCGTGTCGCAGCAGGAGTGGGAGGCTGCGCGCCAGCAACTCCTCGTGAAGGAAAAGGCCTTGACCCGCTCCCGTGATGCGCTGGCCGCCGAACGCCGGCGGATGCCTTGGCTGGCTGTGGACAAGAAGTACGAGTTCGACGGACCCAAGGGCAAGGTAAGCCTGCTCGATTTGTTCGAGGGCCGCCGGCAGTTGATCGTCTATCGCGCCTTCTTCGAGCCCGGAGTATTCGGCTGGCCCGAGCACGCCTGCCGCGGCTGCTCCCTGGGCGCCGATCAGGTCGCCCACCTGGCCCATCTGAACGCCCGCGACACCACCCTCGCCTACGCCTCACGCGCGCCGCAGGCGGATATTGCGCGCCTGAAGGCGCGGATGAGCTGGGAGATGCCCTGGTACACCATCACCGACGGCTTCGACGCGGACTTCGGCGTCGATGAATGGCACGGCCACAACGTGTTCTTCCGCGACGGCGAGCGAGTGTTCCGCACATACTTCATCAACGGCCGCGGCGACGAGGCGATGGGGACCACCTGGAGCTACCTCGACATCACGCCGCTCGGCCGTCAGGAGACGTGGGAGGACTCGCCAGAGGGTTGCCCCCAGAGCCCGCCGTACAAGTGGTGGAACTGGCACGACAATTACGACGCCGAGGCCTCGCCTGACCCGAAGTGGATCGACATAATAACCGACCCTCAAGAAGCCGCCCGAAAGCGCGAGGCAGAGGAGAAAGCATGACCGAGGTTCGCAAGGGAGAGAACGATGAAAGACATCATGAGAGATGAACTTGGATCCCCGAAGATAGTCGATCGCGCGACGTTTCAGGCCGAGTTGGATGCATTGCGGGTTCGAGAGAAGGCTCACACAAGAGAAGGCGACGCGATTGCGGCAGCCCGCCGGCGGCTTCCGATGGTCGCGGTGGATGGTGCCACACCGCTCATTGGCGAACGCGGGAAAGTGACACTGTTGGACGCATTTGAGGGACGCCGGATGCTCATCGCCTACTACTTCATGTGGTACAAAGGCCGGCCTGCACCGGAGCAGTGCGAGGGGTGCACCTGGGTGACATCGCAGGTCCGCGAGCTGTCCTATATTCATTCTCGCGACGTCACCTTCGCCGTGTTTTGCCAAGGCCCGTACGAAGAGAGCGCCCGGTACCGTGACTTCATGGGCTGGGAGATGCCTTGGTACTCGGCCCAGGACTCGCTCGATACCCTCTTGGTTGGACGCCGGGTGGGCAGGATGCACATCGTTTGCTACCTGCGACAAGGATCGAATGTCTTCGAGACGTACTGGACGACGATACGCGGCGTCGAGGCGATGGATAACAACTATCGGTTGCTCGACTTGACCGTCTATGGGCGGCAGGAGACGTGGGAGGACTCGCCGACCGGCTGGCCGCAAGGGGACATTATGGACACGCTGCGTACCAATGCACGTCCCACCTCCCAGTGGTCTCGCCTGAAGGCCGGGTATTCCGACGACCTGGGCGCCGGCAGGCGCTGAAGGCTTCATATCTTCCTTGCTTCTGAGAGGGGGCAATCATGGGATCTCTATATTCGCTTTGTCTTCGCCTAAAGGAGAGGGCGTGTTCGCTTAATGACTCACAACACTTACTTGATACTTGATATCAGTTGAGGCGGATAGCTCTCTCCACGCCTCAGTCGTTTCGCGTAGCGAATCGGCCTTTCCGAGAATGGTAGTTGTCGCGTCAGTGCCCGCTCCGAAGCGAATGGGTGGTTTAGCCGATGCGACGATCTGGCGGATAGCGGCACCGAACTTCTTAGGATCGCCGGCCTGCTGATGATTAGCGGCTTCCAGCGCGCTACTGCTTTCCGAGGAGACCTGCTCGTAGTCCGGTATCTTTAGGTCACCGTTATGCATGGAACTGCTATCAAGAAAGTTCGTGCAGAATCGGCCGGGATGGACGACAGTGACCTTGATACCAAAGGGCTCAAGCTCGCTGCTCAGGGCCTCTGACCAGCCGGTCATTGCGAACTTGCTGGCGCAATAGATCGATGAGAACGAATATCCTACGATGCCAGCGATAGACGAAATGTTGATCACATGCCCAGAGCGCCGGTGCCTCATTGAAGGAAGAACGGCACGGGTTACTTCGAGCGCCCCAAAAACATTCGTTTCGAACTGCTTTCTGACCGCCCACCTTTAGAGAAAAGATTTGTAGCAGATGAATGGCGTGCCTCCGTGTTACAACCCCGCCCACCATCACGCTTTGCCCGAGGAGGCGGTGGAAGCGCTGCCCCAATTCTTCAAAGCGATCTTCGATACGGCACTCAGCATCAAGCCCGACGCGCTGGTTGAGTTCTGCCCGTGCGGAACCGCATACTCGTTCTTCACCATGCCCTTCATGAACATGTCAGTGGCCTCCGACCCCAAGAGTTCCTGGCAGGTCCGTCTGAAGGGAAAGACCCTCAAGGCCTTGATGGGCGATTCCGTCGCCTACTTCGGAGACCACGTGGACATGAGCGATGGCGGTGACGACTTCGCCTCGACGATTGGAGTTGGCGGCGTGGTGGGCACCAATTTCACTTGGCCGGTGGGTTCGGCCCGGCGGCCCAGGCGGGATTTGACTCCCGAGAAGGAAAAGATCTGGGACAAATGGATCAGAATCTATAAGGCCGAAATGCTCTCCAGGGGCGAATACCTGGGAACGTTGTATGACATCGGTTTTGACAGACCGGAAGCCCACGCCATCCGCAAGAACGGGAACATGTACTACGCCTTCTACGCTCCCCAGTGGAGCGGCAAGCTGGAATTGAGAGGTTTGGAGAAGCGAGCTTATCGCCTGACCAACTATGAGACCGGGGAGGCGTTGGGAACGGTTCGCGGCCCCGTGGCCACATGGACTGCCCAATTTGAGAAACACCTACTGCTGGAGGCAAAGGCCGAGTAAGGCGAATCCAACGTAAACTCCTTGTCGTATTTGTTGCCGCCGCCGGCCGCGATCACCACGAACTGCTTGCCGGCCTTTTTCCCGAGGTAGGTCATGGGCGTGGCCATGCCGCTCGCCGGGAGCTTTGTGACCCAGAGTCCATCGCCGGGGTCCTTGTCGAAAGCGCGGAACCTCCCGCTAAACAACAAACTGGGTGCCGAGTTTCCATGAACTGAAAGGATTTTGCTCCCGTACGCCCAGCGACACCGGAACCCAAATGCCTCTGGCGGAACGACGTAGCCCTTTGCCGGAAACGCCCCGACACCTTTCCCGCACGCCTGTGGCAGCTGCGGCCGGACTACTCCCCTTAAACGCCGTAGTGTTGACTGAGAGTCCCCAACTCCTGGATCGTCGGCCACTCGGAAGTTATCCTCGGGCTGCTCGCTTCATTTGCCACCAGTCTGATATTGTCCAGGTACGCCGTTACTCGGGAAAAATCTCCGCAATCGGCGTTGACGGACTTTCCCCAAGCCGACTTCCGGTAGGCTTCCTATGAACCCATCCCGGGCTCGCTGGACGGTTACCGTCAACTACAACCGGACCGTTTCGGCGAGTGAAACAAGTTGGGGATTGTGTTCCGAGCCCGGCCAATTAGTCTCACGAGTGTCGAACGTGCACAGACAGGATGGTCTAAGATAGCCACGTTGATCGGGCCTTGCGGGTTTGACCTTTCCTCAATACGGCCATTGGCGTAGTATTTTGGACCAACGCGGACTTGACGGCGATATTGCCAAGGCGGAGCTACTGCTATGCATCGGAGAGCGTTTCTCAAAACGGCTGGCGTTGCGGGAGTGGGCGGTGTGATCGCCGGAACACCCGCCGCGGCGTTTGTCTCCGCGCACAACTGGGATAAGTACGACTTCGGTTCTGGTCCTCCCGTCACCGACCGGCTGAACCAGGGACCCTTTCCGCAGTATCCACCCGAGGAAGTCGTGCCGGGCAGCTCGGTCGTCATGGCCACGACACCTTCGAAGGAAGTTGTCACCAACTTCGGCAGGGGTCTCATCACCTACATCACTGCCGACATGGGCACGGCGGAGATCCAATCCGACAACATTCCGCAGGCCATCGAAGATCTGGTGCGCGTTCCTCTGGGCCAGAAGCTCTACCTGCGTCCTACCTGGCGTGAGGTCCAACCGCGCCCGGGACGCCTGGACTTTCCTGACTACTGGAAACTCACCTTTGAGTTGGCTAGAAAGTATGGCAAGCGGGTTGCCTTCCGAATTCAGATGCGCGCGCCGGACTATCAGGAGGATGCGCTGCCGGATTTCGTCCTCGACAAAGTCCCGATGGTGAAATTGCAGGGCGAGTGGAAAGGCAGCGCCAACGTCGTCCGGCATCGCAAAACTTACTCCGAACCACGTTACGACCACCCGGCCTTTCAGGCCGCGTTTGAGGAGCTTAATGGGCTCCTTGCAGCGGAATTGAACGGCAACCCACTCGTCGAGTTCATGGCTACTTTCATGTACGGCTTCTGGGGTGAAGGACACACGTGGCCGTTCACAAATAATCCGTTCCCGGATTACGCAACGGCCGAGCGAACCTGGATCAGCATGTTCGAAGTGCAATT
>JAIQGB010000413.1 GCA_020072905.1 Terriglobia bacterium
CTTGCCGGGCCTGCGAGACATTTCCGAATTCCGCCTCCACTTGCGCGTAATAGGTGCGGATCATGGCGACGTTCTCTTTCATGTTGTACTGTTGTGCCAGTCTAGTGGCGCGGTCCCCCAATTCCCGAGCTTCCTTCAGTCGGCCGGAAAACGCCGCCGCCGCGGATTGGACCGCTGCCATGAAGGCTTCGTCCGGCTTGCCCGTCGTCCAGGCCGCATGGCTCTGCATGGCTGCCCTATCGCCTTGAATGAAGGCAACCTGGTACAGCATGAGATGGAAAACGAAAGAATCCAGTTTCTGGGCCAGGGCCTCGTCGATCACAGCCTTCGCCTCATCGAAGCGATTGAGGCCCGCGAACGCTGCAGCGGTGTTTTGGTAGGTGTACAAGTCTCTGGGGTCCAGGCGCCGAGCCTCGCGACAGACAGCCAGTGACTTCTCATATTGCCCGATCGTCGCATAACGAAGCGCCAGGTTATCGTAGGGGACGCTATCCCGCGGATAGGTCTGCTTCCAGAGGTCGTAAGTCTCAATGGCTTTGTCGATTTCTCCGGTGACGGTGTCGTAGTAATGCGCCGAAATGTAAAACTTCTCCCGTTCGCTGACACGGTCCCGGAGTTCGAAAGCCTTCTTGATGTTTTCCCTCCCCAACTCGCTCTCACCCTGGTTGTTGTAACACACGCCCAGGGTCGCGTAGGCCTGGGCGAAATTCGGGTCAAGTTCGACCGCGCGCTTCAGGAAAGGGATCGCCTCGGGATCGCTCAACTTCATGTGTTGGGCCTGCCCCAGGCTGAACGCCTTGAGCGCCTCGAGTGAGGAGGTTGTCGCCTGTTCCAGTGGCTTGTCGAACTTCTGGATCGAACTCAACGATTCTCCCAGCTTCGCCCGCAGGCTGGAGGCGGCCTTGCCGAGGGCGGCAAGGACCTGCTCCTTGCTGTCGGCGGAGACTTGCTCCTGCGCCAGGGGTTCTCCGGTGTGGCTGTTCACGGCGTTCAAGGTGATGACGTACTGGCTGCCCAGGCTCGCGATCGAACCGTCCAGGATGGCCTTGATGCCCTCGCGCTCGGAGATCTCCCGCGCCACCTCGCTCGTCACTCGTTCGTCCGGCGAGCGGCCCATGTAGCGCAAGGCTCGCCGCACCCGTTCCTCCGGAAAGACGTTGAGATAAGGGGACTGCCCCAACTGCACGGCCAGCGCCTGCTTGAGCGTGCCATCGAATACGGATTCGCCGGTGGTGTTGACGAAATCGGCGAGCAGAATGAAATCCCGCTCGGTCATGGCGGGCGCGCGGCGGAGATATAAGAAGGAGGCGGCCGCAACAGCTAGCAGAACGGCAGCGGTTGAAGCAATGAGAATTCCGCGGCGGCTTAGTGCACTCTTTTGAAGTACAACCTGGGGAGCCGGTACAGCGGCAGCGCCCGAGGAAATGGTCCCGGGGGAGCCCATCGCCGCTATCCCCCCCGACGCGACAGCGACCGCTGCCGAGCGCCCGGAATCGGTATCGCGCTTCAGCCGCTTCAAGTCGGCGCGCAAGTCGGAAGCGGTCTGGTAACGCAGTTCACGGTCCTTTTCGAGCAGGCGGTTGAGGATGCGCTCGAGCTCGACCGGCAGCTCAGGATTCAGGCGGATCGGCGAACGGGAGCCTTGTTGAGAATTGCGTCGAAGATGATCGCCGAGGTGCTGCCACCGAAAGCCTGGCGGCCAGTGGCCACCTCATAAAGGACCACACCGAAGCTGAAGAGGTCGGTGCGGGCGTCGAGTTCTTCGCCGCGCGCCTGCTCCGGCGACATGTAAGCGACCGTCCCCATCGCTGTGCCTGGGCTGGTCAGGTTTTCGTCGAGCGTCATCGAGGCGGCGGTGACCCCTACCGACTCTGCGACCCGGCGCGATGCCACCTTGGCTAAGCCGAAATCCATGACCTTGGCCTGGCCGCGTTGTGTGACGAAGATGTTGGCGGGCTTGATGTCACGATGCACAATGCCTTTGGTATGCGCCGCGTCGAGCGCATCGGCAATCTGAATCCCCAGCTCGAGGATCTCTTCGACCTTGAAAGGTTTGGCCGCGATGCGGTGCTTGAGCGTTTGCCCTTCAAGCAATTCCATGGCGATGAAGCGCTGGCCCTCGTGCTCGTCAATCTCGTAAATCGTGCAGATGTTGGGGTGGTTGAGCGCGGAGGCGGCACGAGCCTCGCGCTGGAAGCGTTCGAGCGCCTGCGGGTCCTTGGCCAACTCTTCGGGAAGGAACTTGAGGGCGACGGCGCGGCCGAGCTTGAGATCCTCGGCCTTGTACACCACACCCATCCCTCCGCCGCCGAGCTTGTCCAGGATGCGATAATGTGTGATTGCTTTCCCGATCAAAAGGCCCCGCCTTTGCGGTCGTCAACGTGAATTGGCCCTGAACCATCGTTATCTTATCTCAGGATTAGTGAGTTCGGTCGGGTGCAGAATTGAGGTTCGAAGTTCCCGGCAGGGGGGAGCCGTAGAGAGTTCGCACCTGCAGGGAGTCAGGGCTGCCAGTCAGCAGGAAGGTCATGAAAAGCAAAAAGCTGAAGTTTGGAATCGGCATTGGGATCATTCTCGCCGTTGTGGCTTGGGAAGCCATCTCCGGATTCCAGCAAAGCAAGACCTACTACGTGACCGTCAACGAACTCACCGGCGGGCGTACGGCGCGTGAACGCGTGCGGGTGGGCGGAGTCGTGGCGCCGGGCTCGATCGAGCGTCGGGGCGGGAAGGTCACGTTCCGCCTGGCCCAGGATGCCAATTCCGTTCCGGTGGTCTACGTCGGCACGGATACCCTGCCCGATACGTTCGTCGGCGGTGCCCAGGCCATCGTGGAAGGCGAGTACACCGCCCAGGGAGAATTCCGAGCCGAGAAGATTCAGGCGAAGTGCGCCTCCAAGTATCAGGCGAAACCGCCGGGTCAAGCTCAGGCGACTCAGGACGTCTCAGCTCTCGACGGGCCGCGTTAATCGGCAGGCTCGTTCGTGACGAGCGAGGCGGTGCGGCAAGGCACCGTGTCGTTTGGAGTGACTATGAATGAAGTGGGAACTATCGGCCTGATCGCCGCGCTGGCCTTCGCGGCCTACGGCGTCATCGCCGGGGCGCTGGGCGGAAAGCTCCGCAGCCCGCGGATGGTCAAGAGCGCCGAACGGGCCGCGGCGGCTTTCTTCGTGTCAATCACGCTCGCCATCGTCGCCTTGGAAACGCAGATTCTGACCGACAATTTCCACAACGCCTACGTGGCCGCGCATTCCAACCGCGACCTGCCGCTCTACTACAAGATCGCCGTGCTCTGGGCCGGGCAGGAAGGCTCGCTGCTCTTCTGGACATGGCTGCTTTCGATCTACGGCGGGCTGGCGGTCCTTTTGAATCGCCGCAAGAACCGGCAGCTTATGCCCTACGTCGTGGCGATTCTGATGGGCACCGGAGTCTTCTTTTCCTCCATCACCTTCTTTGTCGCCAACCCCTTCGGCGAACTCTCGATGGTTTCCGCAGCAGGCTTGCAGGCGTTCCAGCCCGCGGATGGAAACGGCTTGAACCCGCTGCTGCAATATCACTCGATGGTGATTCACCCGCCCATGCTCTACCTGGGCTACGTGGGCTTCGCGGTGCCGTTCGCCTTCGCCATGGCGGCGCTCATCACCCGACAGCTCGGGGATAACTGGATCCGCACCACGCGCCGCTGGACGATGGTCCCCTGGATGTTTTTGGGGACCGGAATCCTGCTCGGCGGCCGCTGGGCGTACTCGGTACTCGGCTGGGGCGGCTATTGGGGCTGGGACCCGGTGGAGAACGCTTCGCTGCTTCCCTGGCTCGCGGGCACGGCATTTCTCCACTCGGTGATGATCCAGGAAAAGCGCGGCATGCTGAAAGTCTGGAACATCGTTCTGGTCATCACGACCTTCTTCCTTTGTATCTTTGGGACGTTCCTCACGCGCAGCGGGATCGTTTCCTCCGTGCACGCCTTCGCGCAATCGAACATCGGGCCGTTTTTCGCCGTCTTCCTGGGCATCGTGCTGTTTTTCGCCGTGTCGCTGCTGTTCCTGCGCTTGGAATTCCTGAAGAGCGAGAACAAGCTCGACTCCATGGTCTCGCGCGAGAGCGGGTTCCTGTTTAACAACTGGATTCTGCTCGCTGCGGTCTTCGCGGTCCTGTGGGGAACAATCTTCCCCATCATCTCCAAGGCTATTGAAGGCCAGACGGTGACGGTGGGAGCTCCGTTCTTCAACAGAGTGGCTGTCCCCATCGGACTACTGCTGCTGTTGCTGACCGGTGCTGGTCCGCTGCTCGCCTGGCGCAAGACCTCCTTCCAGAGCTTGAAGAGGAACTTCACGCTGCCGCTCGCCGTCGCCGTGGTCGTGGGCGCGGCTCTTTTCGCGGGTGGCATCCGCCACTTCTACGCGTGGATGAGCCTCTTCCTCTGCGCATTCGTGGCGGTCTGCATCCTGCAGGAGTTCTACAAGGGAGCCCGCACACGCCAGAAAACCGGCGGCGAGAATTTCCTCCAGGCTATCTACAACCTGACGATGCGAAACACGCGCCGCTACGGCGGTTACGTGGTGCACCTGGGCATTGTTTTGCTGTTCGTGGGATTTGCCGGGCAGGCCTTCCAGGCCAAGACCAAGGGATTGATGCAGGAGGGCGACGAGCTGCGCCTGAAGGATTACGTCCTGCGCTGCAGCAACATCGTTTCGGGTGACACCCCAAACTACTCCTACCAGAAGATCCAGCTCGAAGTGAGCAAGGACGGACGGGCGCTGGGCACGCTCGATCCAGACCGCCGCTTCTACAAAGCCAGCCAGCAGCCCACCAGCCACGTCGCCATTCGCTCCTCCCTCACGGAGGATCTCTACACGGTGCTGGCGGGCCAGGACCCCGACAGCGGCAAGGCCATCGTCGAGGTCTTTGTGAACCCGCTCGTGGCCTGGGTGTGGATTGGCGGATTCGTGACATTCTTGGGGACGCTGCTCGCCATGGTGCCGAGCCGCGTGGAACGCCAGATGGCCGAAATGCGTCAGGCACAGGAGGTCGCCGTTCGGGCAAGCAATGCGCTTTAGACTGGCCTTCGTCTTACTCCTCGCTTTGGCGACGCTGGGCGCCGGCCCGGCGCGCGCTGTCGATCCGCGCCCCACGGTGGAATCCATCGGGGAACATGTGATGTGCCTGTGCGGGTGCGTCGCGATCCTCAATCACTGCCCGCACCTGAACTGCTCGATGCAGGCGGAGATGCGCGCCACGATTCAGAAGGCCCTCGACGAAGGCAAGGACGAGCCGGCCATCCTGCAGTTGCTGTCGCAGCAATATGGAGTGAAGGTCCTCGCCGCGCCCCCCACGCAAGGCTTCAACCTGGCGGCCTGGATTCTGCCCGGCCTGGGATTGGCGTTGGGACTGGGCCTGGTGGTTGTCATCGTGCGCAGATGGCGTGGACTACGGCAAGCACCAGCCAGCGCGGAGACCTCGCCGGACGTCGACCCAAAACTCCTGGCGGCGGTCGAAGAAGAAATAAAGACTTCAGGGCTGGGAATGCGGGAATAGGCGGTCGGCATGTCACTGGGCATCGCGATACTGATCCTGGCAGGTTTGATCGTCTTCGTGGTCTCGCCGTTGCTCGCGCCCGAAACGGCGGCTGAGGGCGGCGTGCCCGTTGACGTGACTCCGCTTGCCGACCTCAAGCGGCGCCGACTGGTAATCTACGACAACTTGCAGGATCTCGAGTTCGAATACAAGGCGGGGAAGCTTGCGCCGACTGACTACCAGGCTTTGCGGCGCGACTACAGGGCAGAGGCCGCCCAGCTCATGGCCGCCACGCAGGACCTGGAAGTCGCCCCGGCCGAAGATGCCTGGATTGAGCGCGAGGTGGCAGCGCGACACGCCCAGCGAAAAGTGCCCGC
>JAIQGB010000414.1 GCA_020072905.1 Terriglobia bacterium
CGTCTGTTCCCTGCTTCGAGCTGCTCCAATAGATCAGGGAGCCTCGTGTAGCTCGCCGAGCCGCACACCAGACTCACTTGCGGCGCGCGCTCGAAAATGCGTTCGCCTTCCTGCTGCGCCACGCAGCCGAGCACGCCGATGACCTTGGGATTATTCCGATAAACCTTCTTGAGCGTGCCAAGCCGTGAGAAGACTTTCTCCGCGGCCTTCTCGCGGATGCTGCACGTGTTGTAGAGAATCAGGTCGGCTTCGTCGTGGGTTTCGACCGGGCGATAGCCGCGTGCCATCAGCGTCCCGGCCACTTTCTCCGCGTCGTGGACGTTCATCTGGCAGCCGAAGGTCTCGATATAGAAAGTCTTGCCAGAGGCAGCAGCGGCAGGCTCGACCCGAGGCGCAAGCTCCTGCGGCCGTGTCTCTCGAGGTAGCGGCGTGCCTGCATGCGAAATTTGAATGAGTTCGTTTCCCAAAGGCTCGCCCCGGTCTTTCAGTATAGCACGTACTTTGCTCAGGCCCGAGTTCCCGATGCCTGCTCCAGCATGTTCGCAATGTGCTGGGGCGCCGCCTCGCGCAAGCCGCGTTCCCCTCCCCATTGGGCGAGAGGTATACTTGCCATCCGGAGGAGGACCGGCTGAGTCGGCTGGCCTCGGGGACGGCGCGAAGAGCAAGGGCTGGGTGTTGGGGATTTCCCTGCGTCGCACACATGCCACACAACGGCATGTATGCGCCACCCGCGAGACAGGCAAAAGGCCCAAGGTTCAGGAAAGTATGCTTAGGCTTGGGGTGGCCTTGAATGCAAACGGATTTAGTAGGTAGGAGAAACAATGCAAAAGCGCAAACTTGGAAGAAGCAATCTGGAAGTCTCAGCTCTCGGGCTCGGCTGCATGGGAATGAGCTTCAGCTACGGCCCGGCCAAAGACAAGCAGGAGATGATCCCGGTTATCCGGGCAGCCGTGGAACGCGGCGTCACGTTCTTCGATACTGCTGAAGTTTACGGCCCGTTCATAAACGAAGAACTCGTGGGTGAAGCCCTCGCTCCATTCCGTGGGCAGGTGGTAATCGCCACCAAGTTCGGGTTCAAACTTGATCCGAACACCGGCAAGCAGGCCGGGCTGGACAGTCAGCCAGAGCACATCAAGCAGGTCGCGGAGGCTTCGCTCAAGCGACTCAGGACCGACGTCATCGATCTGTTCTACCAGCACCGTGTTGACCCGGACGTGCCGATTGAAGACGTGGCGGGGGCGGTGAAGGACCTGATTCAGGAAGGCAAGGTAAAGCACTTCGGCCTCTCTGAAGCAGCAGCAAAGACGATTCGTCGCGCTCACTCCGTCCAGCCCGTCACTGCAGTCCAGAGCGAATACTCGCTGTGGACGAGAGGCCCTGAAGCGGAAGTGCTGCCGACCCTGGAGGAACTCGGAATCGGGTTCGTTCCATATAGCCCGCTGGGTAAGGGCTTCCTTACGGGAAAGATGGACGAAAACACCAAGCTCGACAGCTCCGACTTCCGCAACATTCTGCCTCGGTTCACGCCGGAGGCTATGAGAGCAAATCGAGCGCTTGTTGATCTGCTCGGCAAGATCGCAGAACGGAAGAAGGCGACACCTGCTCAGATAGCGCTCGCGTGGCTGCTTGCCCAGAAGCCGTGGGTCGTTCCAATCCCAGGCACCACGAAACTCGCGCGTCTCGAGGAGAACATCGGAGCTGTCGCAATCCAGCTTACGTCCGACGATCTCCGTGACATCGAAAGCGCCGCCTCAAAGATCACGGTGCAAGGGGCTCGGTACCCCGAACACATCGAGCGATTGACCGGCCGTTGAAAGGTAAGTCCATGTACAACGCGAAAGCTTATTCCGCTCCTAGTGCGACATCGCCGCTGGCCTCCACCACGATCACGCGGCGCGATCCAACGGAACACGACGTGCAGATCGAAATTCTGTATTGCGGCATATGTCACACCGATCTCCATTTACTCAGGCTGGAGGCCCCGATGCCTGCTTGAGCAAGGCCGCGGCGTGCTGGAGGGCCGCATCGGTGACCTGCTTGCCGGAGAGCATGCGGGCGAGTTCGGCGGCGCGGTCCCTGTCGCCCTCCAGTTTGCTGATGGTGGTCATGGTCCGCCCGGCGCGCTCAGCTTTCTCCACGAAGTAGTGATGGTCCGCGAAACACGCGATCTGAGCGAGGTGGGTGACGCAGAGGACTTGCGCATCACGGGCCAGGTGCTTCAGCCGCCGCCCCACCGATTCCGCCACGCGCCCGCCGATTCCCGCATCCACTTCGTCGAAGACAAACGTCCGGGAGGCCCCGCTTCGCCCGCCGTCTCCACGCCCCGTGCCCACCACGGTTTTGAGCGCCAGCATCAGGCGCGAGAGTTCCCCGCCGGAGGCAATCTTCTCGAGCGAGCGGAGATCCTCACCCGGGTTGGGGGAGATGAGGAACTCAACGTCATCGATACCGCGCGACGTGCCGCTTGTTGCCGGCGCAGAAGAGTCCGCGACCCTCGAGGCCGGGTCGCCAAAGTGAACCTGGAAGCGGGCCTTCTCCATGCCGAGTTGTGCGACCTCCGCGCGAACGAGCTTTTCGAGCCTCCCGGCCGCTTTGCGCCGCTGGGCCGACAGCGCCTCGGCCGCTTGCCGATAGCTGGCGGCGGCCTTTTCGAGTTCGCGCGCCACCTCGCCCCGCCTCTCGTCCGCGTGCTCCAGGTTGGTGAGTTCGTGGCCGATGCGTTCCTGGTAGGCCAGAACTTCCTCAAGCGCCCCGCCGTATTTGCGCTTCAGCCGATCGAGATGGGCCAGGCGGTCTTCGATTTCCTCCAGGCGCTGCGGGTTGGCCTGGAGCTTGCCGAGGTAATCGCGCAGAAAGTAGGCCAGGTCTTCGAGCCGGGCGCGGCTTTCGGCCAGGGGCTCGAGGTGGGGCTCGACCGCCGGGTCATACCGACGCAAATCTTCCAAGGCCCGGGCAACGGCGGCCAAGCGGGCGCTGGCTGCCCCTTCGTCCTCGTAGAGATTCCCGAAAGCCAGCGAAGCCGCGGCACGAATCTTCTCCAGGTTGGCAAGGACCCGCTTTTCGTCTTCGAGGCGAACGTCCTCTCCCCTTTCGACGCGCGCGGCCTCGAGTTCCCGCGCCTGAAAGCTCAGCAGGTCGATAGTGCGCAGCCGATCCTGTTCGTTCTGGCTCAAAGATTCCATTTCACGCTCGAGCTCACGCCGCCGGGCGTAGAGGGCGGCGACCTTTTCGAGCCACTCCTCGTCGTCGGCGAACTGATCGAGCAGGTCGAGTTGCACGTCGCGGCCGAGCAGCGCCCCGTGCTCGGTCTGCCCGTGGACTTCAACCAGAAGCGCCGCAAGACTCTTCACAGCCGCGAGCGTTATGGGCTGATCGTTGACGAGCAGCCGGCTGCGGCCTCCCGTTTGAATTTCCCGCCGCAGGATGATTTCTCCCTCGTCACCGCCTGCCAGGCCGTATTCCTCCAGCCAACCTTTCCAGGGAGGCTTGCGCTCGGCCCGGAAGACGGCCGTCACGGTTGCCCTGTCGCGGCCCGAACGGATGACGTCCGGGGAAGCCCGCCCGCCCAGCGCCAGGCTGAGGGCGTCGACCAGGATCGACTTTCCCGAGCCGGTCTCCCCGGACAGGATGTTGAACCCTGAGTGGAATTCCACGGTCAGGTTCTCGATGAC
>JAIQGB010000415.1 GCA_020072905.1 Terriglobia bacterium
GGCGGGGCAGGTGGTGCGCGGCCTGGAGACTGGCGGCCCGCTGGCCGAGTTCCAGGTCCACGCCGACAACCTCAAGGGGAAGCTGGGCGATCTCGTGCAGCTTGGCGGCAGCCGCTTTCTCGCCGCGCGCGCGCCAGACCGCGTAATACACCTCGCCCCAGTTGACTACCGACATCAACAGGGGGCGCTGGGCCTCCGCCGCTTTCGCCAACAATTCTTCCACCTGGTCCGCGCCCGCACGGTTCTCGAAAAACGTGATCAGCGCGGAGGCGTCGAGCACGTAGGTCTTCGTAGGTGCATCGGTAGGTGGTAGGTGGTAGGTGGTAGGTGGTAGGTGGTATGCGGGGGAAACCCGTCCTCTGATTGTCGAGTTTCGAACCTCCAGTCAGGAATGGGAATGACGAACTGTCCGTTGGAGGGCTGGCGGGTTTCAGGCTGATACTGGCTCTACCGACCGGTCGGTAGGTAGACCATCCCGTCCCCCCGGCCGCCGCCTGTGAATGAGACCAATGATGAAAGTTGGAATTTTTCGCAGCGGACTCTAACTCTAAGATTATGCAGCACTTACAAACAAGCTCCAAAAATCCGCGCGCGCCAAGTGGCGCGCTTTGCCTCAGGCCTTCAGCGTGTCCGTCGCGGCGTCCCAGAGCATCCGCTTTCCCGACCGGTACGAGAGGTTCACCATATGTCCGGCGGCGGCGGCGTGGTGGCCGACCTCGGCATTCTCGGAGCACTGCTTGCGGGTACGCACGCAGTCAAAGAACTCGGCCATGTGGATGGCGGTCGCGTCCGGCGACTCGGCGCGGTAGCTGACGGTGCCCTCCAGGCGCAGCGGCGGGTTCGCCTCCTCGCGATGGTCGTCCATGTCCATGAACTCTTCCTGGAGCTTGGCCGGCCAGGAATCGATCGAGTACTTGTAGCCCTCGCGCGGATTCTCCGCCGCGATGGTCATGGCGCCGCCCAGCAGCGTCAGCGAGCCCTTTGTGCCCAGGAACACCATGCCCTGCTCGGGGGTCGAGGCATTGTTGAACGTCGACCCCATGTTGACGCTGAAGCCTTCGGGATACTCGAAGAGCGCGTCCAGCGTGTCGGGCACTTCGCGGCCGTCTTTGCGGTAGAGAATCCCGCCCGCGGCCACGACCGCCGAAGGCATCTTGGCGTCCATGATGAAATGGATGGACGTGATGAGGTGAACGAACAGGTCGGTCGAGATGCCGCCCGAATAATCCCAATACTTGCGATAGCGGAACACGCGCTCGCCGCTGAAGGGCACTTGGGGCGCATTCCCCAGCCACTCTTCCCAATTGAAGTTCACGCCGTTCTTGAGGTCGGGCGGAATGGGATAATTCCACGCGCCCGTCGAGCTGTTGCGGTTGTAAGAGGCGACGATCTTCGTCACCTTGCCGAGCTGTCCGGAGGCGACGATCTCGCGCGCCTTCTTTTGCAGCGCCGAGCTGCGTCCCTGGCTGCCCACTTGCAGCACGCGGTTATAGCGCTTGGCTGCTTCGATGATTTTCGGACCTTCCTCCACCAGGCGCGTCATGGGCTTCTCGATGTAGACATCCTTGCCGGCCGCGAGCGCGTCGAGCACCATGGGCAGATGCCAGTGATCGGGCGGGGCGATCACCACGGCATCCACGTCCTTGCGGTCGAGGAGTTTCTTGTATTGCGCGAAAATGGTTTCAATCTTGCCGTCCGTGCGCTCCTTTGCGCGGTCGAGGTGCCCTTGATAGCAGTCGGCGGCAACGACGAGGTTCGCCTGGCCAGTTGATTTGGTCGCCTCCATCAGAATGTTGCCGCGGATGCCCACGCCGATATATCCCACATTGACGCGGTCGGCCGGGCTGGCAGGCTTGGGCATCGCGGGCGCGGCCTCAAGCGGCACCCACTTGCCGTTGAGCAGGAATCCCATGCCAGCGACTCCGACGGCGCTCCGTCGGAAGAAGTCGCGGCGACTTAGTTCACGATATGACGCCATTGATTCTTCCTCCTCACGAATAATCCCCGGGCAGCGATTCCGGGCAAAGTTGCTTTGCCTACTGGGGCCGGGTCCTCCATATTCTTACCGCTTTCTGTGGCCACACTTCAACGGTAATTGTGCGAGCAATCCATCCTCCAACGGACGATTTGGCGCCTCAAATGCCCGGTCGTCTGCTATCCTTTTCGTTCTTGGAGTTCCAGCCGGGGGATTCATGGGTAGCGACGAGAAGAAAAAACCGACCCAAACCGTACAGCCACAACTCGCCTACCGCAGCGAACGTTTCCTGGAAAGTGGCGACGCGCGGACGATTCGCATCCTGGCCGAATATTTCCAGCCGCAGTCGCGACTGCGCCGCGCGGGCGTGCAGAACACCGTGGTCTTTTTCGGCTCGGCGCGCATTCTGCCGCACGACGAAGCGACGGAGCGCTTGCGCGAATTGGAAAGCCAGAGCGGAGACGGTGAAGTTGCGAGCGCCGCGGAGATCAAGGCCGCGCGGACGGCGCTGCAGATGTCGCGCTACTACGAGGAAGCGCGCGAACTGGCGCGGCTGATCACACAGTGGTCGCAGTCGCTCAAGAACGGCAGCCACTTCCTGGTGGTGTGTTCAGGCGGCGGACCCGGCATCATGGAAGCGGCCAACCGCGGCGCGTTCGAGGCGGGCGGCATCTCCATCGGATTCAACATCAAGCTGCCAACGGAGCAGAAGCCCAACCCTTACATCACGCCCGAGCTGAGTCTCCTGTTCCGATACTTCTTCATGCGCAAGCTCTGGTTCGCCCAGCCCTGCAAAGCCCTCATCGTCTTCCCCGGCGGCTTTGGTACCTTAGACGAGATGTGGGAATTTCTCACCCTCACCCAGACCCATAAGCTGGGCCACCGCGCCACCATCCTGCTCTACGGCTCGAAGTTCTGGAAGAGCATCATCAACTTCCAGGGAATGCTCGAAGCCGGAACCGTCAGCGAGGAAGATTTGAAGCTCGTCCGCTTCGCCGACACGCCGCAAGAGGCCTTCGGAATCCTCAAGAAAAACCTGAGCCGCGAGCTCCGCTTGCGCCCCACTCCACGCCATCCGTTTGTGTAGGCCACAAAGCCGCCGAGGCACGGAGCGGCAAGGATTCAGGATCCATGATTCAGGGATTAGCTGTCAGGATTCGACCGTCGGCTGGCGGAACCGCGTGGAATCAAAAAGGCGGGCGCGCCGGTACGTAGTGCTGGTAAGATACTACAGGTAATTACGTCTTTAATATGGGCGCGGGCGTGACTTCCGTGCATTCCACAACGGCGGGTCGCACACACGCCAGAACGCGGCATCTATGCGCCACCCTGCGGGAAATCACAGACCCCACAAACCAGGGGTCTGTGCCAGCCAGCGCGGGACGATCTATTGATGGCCATGGACACCCAACGCTTTGAACACGCTATAGCTTTGCGCGATGCCGGTCGGGTGGAAGAGGCGCTGCGGGAGCTTGCCTCGCTCACAGAGGTGTGCACTGATCCAGAGGAAAGGGCCAGCTTGCTTCTCAACGAAGCTAGATGCTACCGCTCCCTTGGACGGCTGGCTGAGGCAAAGGAACGGCTTTCTCGTGCTCGCAGGATTGCCTCGCGGACGCATCTACTGCTTTACTTGGAGCACGAGAGAGCCATTTTGCTCTGGCATGAGGGTGACCGCGATAAG
>JAIQGB010000416.1 GCA_020072905.1 Terriglobia bacterium
GTGCGAGACCACGCCGCGCAAGTGCTCGAGCGATTTGATGGCGCCGATCGAGCCCGCCGCGACCCCCAGCAGCGCCACCGGCTTGCCCGCCAGCACGGAAGGGAATCCCAAGTTCTCGATCACCAGCTTCATCACGCTGCTGAAGCTGCCGTGATATTCCGGAGTCGCCAGCACCACGCCCGTCGCGGCAGCCACTTTTTGACGAAGAAGCTTGCCGCCTTCCGCCTCGGGATCGGTCCCCGGAAAGGGGAGATGGAGTTCGCCGGGGTCGACGAGCTCCGCCGAAATCTCCGGCTGCTTGCGGAGTTCGTCAAGGACCAAAGAGGACGCCATCCGGGTGTAGTTTCCCGGCCGCACACTCCCATTGATCACCACGATGCGCGGACCATTTGATTGCATAGCGACCCCTTCCTTTCCCCGCTCCTCGCGCGGCATTCAAGAGAAGTTGATTCGCCCCGTAGAGGGGGAATGATAGCACTTTCTTGAAGGCGGTCGCGGGTGCGAGGCGAGATCGTTCACCCGCTGGGGCAAGCTCAGATTGACGCAGGCTCGCGCGGCTACGTCTTGATCGGCTCGTCGATTTCGACCTGGTAGCCGATGGCGAGGCGATTGGTTTCATTGGCCATGCCGACCACGGCCATCAGTTCCGCGAACATGGCGTCGGTCATGCCCGCCTTGCGCGCCGCCGCGGTGTGCGAGGCGAGGCAATAGCCGCATTGGTTCGTCACACTGACGGCCACGTAGATCATCTCTTTGACGAGCGGGTCGAGCGCGCCCGGCGCCATGATCTGCTTGATGCTCTCCCAGGTGCGGCGGAGCGTCGCGGGATCGTGCGCCAGCGCCTTCCAGAAATTGTTGACCCATTCCGTCTTCCGCGTCGCCATGATTTCGTCGTAGACGGCGCGCACTTCCGGGTTGGCGTCCTTGTACTCAATCAGTCCCAAAGTGGCCATTAGAACTCCCCTCCGGCAAGGCTCGTAACGGGACCGTCGCCGCGGTGCAGGCAGTCTGATGCAGGCTTTTCTTTGCAGACCGCAACTTCTTTTCCAACTTCGGTCAGAGTATACTCCCAACATGCCACACATTGAGAAGCATGCGCCCGGGACTTTCTGCTGGATCGAGCTCGCGACCACCGACCAGGGAGCCGCAAAGGCATTCTACTGCTCGCTGTTCGGCTGGGCTGTGAATGACTTTCCCATGGGTCCGAACGATTTCTATACCATGTTCCAGCTCGAGGGCCGCAACACCGCGGCGGCGTACACGCTGCGGCCCGAACAGCGTTCGCACGGGGTGCCGCCGCATTGGATGATCTATATCGCCGTCGAGAGCTCCGATCGGGCGGCCGAGCGCGCCAACCAGTTGGGGGGCAAAGTGCTCGCCGCGCCTTTCGACGTTTTCGACGCAGGCCGGATGGCGGTCCTTCAGGACCCCACGGGAGCCGCTTTCTCGTTGTGGCAAGCCAAGGAGCACCGCGGCCTGGGAATCGCCGGCGTCGACGGCACGTTGTGTTGGGTTGATCTCATGACCTCGGACCCGGCACGCGCCAACAAGTTCTACTCGGAGCTTTTTGGTTGGAAGCTGATGACGGGGGAGAAGGACCCTTCGGGGTATCTGCACATCATGAACGGCGAGGAGTTCATCGGAGGGATTCCGCCTGCCAACAACTTGCCACCCGGCGTTCCGCCGCACTGGCTGGCCTACTTGCGAGTCTCCGACTGCGACGCCTCGGCGGCCAAAGCTAAATCGCTCGGCGGGACGTTCCATGTGCCTCCCATGACTCTCGAGAACGTGGGGCGCTTTGCGGTCGTCGCGGACCCGCAAGGCGCCGTCTTCGCCATCTTCAAGGAATCCCGCCGCACCTGACCCAATTCAGTCGCGCGATGCCGGCGATATCTCGCCGTACGCCTGCGAATCGGTTGGCAGCGACGAGCGCTTTGACGTGACGCTGCAAACCAACCCTGCTGCTCCCACAGCTCCCACCGGCGATTGACCGCGCGATGCGCAACGGCCACCGGTCAATGACGCCGCGCCCCAGCCATAGTCCCGGCGGGATTCGATTCACCCGCGCCCACGAATCGCCAGCCCCGAGAACCGCGAGGGTCGGCGGCGAACTCTCTGCGCCGACCGCTCATCCGACCCCATAAAGCGTCGCGGTGTTAACGGGCAGATCGAGCAGCTTCAGGTACAGGAACAGTTGCATCTTGTGATTGGTGAAGTGCTCGCGGAAAGAAAGGGCCATAACCTCCAGCTTCCCCTTCCACCCCCAGGGCGTGGAGACCGGCATTTGCGCGAAATCTTCCTCGCTCATACCATCGAGCACCTCGCGCAGGAGGGCCTTGTCCTTTCCAAGTCTCTCCAGGGCCTGCTCAACGTTACAAGAGGGGAGATTCTCAAGCTTCATGCCCTCTTCCATCTGGTCAGGAGTGAAGGGCCACTGGTTGGTGATCAGACAGCGAAGACCGTCCCCAATTGGTTCAGTCAGGTGATTGATGAGCTGGCCCAGGCTCATGAACTTCGGCCCCGGCCGCCAGCCGAGCTTGTCTGCCGGGACCATGCGGATCAGCGTCGCCGCCGGGCGGAAAGCCTCCATCACGAACTCGTAGTAGTCGCTCTTGGTCATGATTGCACCTCCAGGTTCTCCCCCGAGGGGGATCAGGTAGGGGACAGTATAACCCCGCCGCTGTGGCTAGCGACGCGATTTGGTTTCGTGTGAAATGCCAGCTCGGCTTGCGCTTCCCCGCCGAAGGGTAAAGCGGCTCGACTCTCTCTCCTGCCCACTGCCGTGGTACTCTGTCCCGTGGTTTGCTGACCAATACGCGGAGGATCCGGTATGCTTCAGAATCACGCAGGAACTGTTCGCGCCATTCTCGTCGCCTTCTTCATTCTGCTTATCGGCTGCGGAGGCGGTTCGGCCAGTCCCGTGCCCGGCCCGACACCCAAGCAGCAATCGTGGACGCTCGTCTGGAGCGATGATTTTAACGGCCCTAACGGCTCGTCGCCGGACGCCAGCAAGTGGGTTTTCGATATCGGTGGAGGCGGCTGGGGCAACAACGAACTGGAAACCTATACCAGCCGCACCCAGAACGCCTACCTCCAGGACGGCGTGTTGGTGATTCAGGCGCTCAAGGAGGATTTTACCGGCCCGGACGGCATCGCCCGCCAGTACACTTCCGCGCGGCTCAAGACGCAGGGGCGATTTGCGCAGACTTACGGCCGGTTTGAAGCGCGCCTGAAACTCCCCTCCGGCCAGGGGCTCTGGCCGGCGTTCTGGATGCTGGGTGCGGATATCGGCGAGGTGGGCTGGCCCCAGTGCGGCGAAATCGACATCATGGAGAACATCGGCCGCGAGCCTTCGATTGCGCACGGCACGATTCACGGCCCGGGTTACTCCGGCGCCGAGGGCATCGGGAGCGCTTACACGCTTCCGGGCGGCGCGCGCTTCGCCGACGACTTCCACGTCTTCGCCGTCGAGTGGGAGACGGACGCGATCCGCTTCTATGTGGACGATCACCTGTACGCCACGCGCACGCCGGCCGAGACCTCGACGCGCTGCACCGGGCTGAACGGATAGGCGAGGAGGAAATCGGCCTCGCGGTTGACCTCACGGAGCACCGTCAGCTGCTGGTAGACGGTGTCGCCGATCGCCGACGCGAAC
>JAIQGB010000417.1 GCA_020072905.1 Terriglobia bacterium
GTTGGCGGTGGACGACGTGGTCGGTATGGCGTTTCTCTATCCCTCCGCGGCCTTTGCTTCCGCGACGGGAACGATCTCCGGGACCGTCAGCTTGAACGGCGCGGGGATCTTCGCCGCGCACCTGGTGGTGGTGGAGCGCGATTCCGGTGTGGTGGTCGTGGACGGCCTGAGTAATCCCGACGGGAGCTATAGCATCGCAGGTGTGCAGCCCGGCACCTACCGGGTGCTGGCCTTGCCGCTGTCGGGCGTCTATACCTTGGGGAATTTCGTGGACTGGGCGTGCGCGTACGCCTCCAGTCAGGCCGCGTGCACGGGGATCCCGCAGAATCCCACCAATTACACAGGGACTTTCCATTGAGAGTAGGGAAGACGTGAGGACGTCTGGGAAGCGAAATCCGGAATGCGCCGCCGTGCGGGACTCACCAGCGGGGGCGAGGCGAAAGGAAGTCAGTCGGGGCGGCCGTTCGGGCGCGCGGCGCGGCGATGATCCGCCAGCATGGCCAGCAGCGAACCGCGCTCCATCTTTGCGCAGTGGACTGTGCAGAGCGACAGCGCCGTCAGCGAGCGAGAGAATTCATGAATGCGCCGCTGATATTCTAGGATCGTGGCCGTATCGGTGCCGTTCGCGTAAGCCCACGACCAGTCTGTGACCCAACGCACAACGGACAAGGTGCGGCGGAGTGGGCCCCGTTGCAGGATCTTCTGAGGATCCTCCAGTTGCGAGAGGCAATCTGGCGCCGTCAGGAAAACCAGACGACCGTTGCGCAGTAGCGCTTCGGGGCGTAGTCCATTTTCCGTCAAGCTGCGGGCGAGGTCCTTGAGACAGGCCGGACCGGCAACGACAACTACCTGCTGGCCGACTTCAAGACCCGCGATTATAAACTGCGCGACTTCCGCCGGCGCCGTTTCCTTTCGAACAACCAATCGGCAAGGAAATGGGGCCGGTGCAGGACCGCTGGGGGAAATCATGTTTTGGCCCATATGCTCTTATGTTGACCAAAACGAGGGGTCATGTCAACCGCCGACTTTTTGCGTCGGTCAACTTGTCATCCGTGCGTTGGCGGCCCCTTCGCCTTATCTTCGCTACCTGCCTGGACCCGCCGAATCTGCGACTGCGCGCCCGTCCCTTCACGACACAGAAAGCCGGGTCGGATGATTTACCAGACTGTGAGTCTACTGCGCCGCCAGGACAACCGGGAAGTTGGCGTGGCAGTCGGTCCCGGGATCTTGCGTGACGACTTTCAGGAACGCCCCGTGGCGGACGCGAAATTCCAAAGGCTTCTTCGCTTTATCCGGCAGGCCTTCCACCCTCGCCTTGCCGTCGCTGTTCGTGCCGACTTCCACGTCGGTTTTTCGTTTGCTCATGAAGCCGTAGCGCAGACGCGCCTGAATCTTGGCATCGAAGATCGGCTTGTTCTCGCCGTTGGTTACCGTAAAGTCGGCAGAGCAAGGGCCGACGTCGGCTTTGACGACGGGAACGTCGGGTGTCTGGGCCCGCAAAGTGAAGATCGCCAGGCTGGAAAGCCCCAGGACACAAATGCTCACCGCTCCGGCCAGACTGGAACTACGCAATACGACGAGTGAAAAGCGGTTTGAGTTCAACTCACGGTTGGCGTGCACGTCCACCCTCCGACACTTGCGACTGGTGAAAATCGACCCACCATTCTAAGCCCTCAGCGTCAGGGGTTGTCAATCCGGCGCGGCCGAATCCTCCGAAGCCTGAGATGGGGCGAGCCTCTCCTTGCCTCCGACGAGTTCCCCTCGCGTCCTTGATTTAAGGAGTGGCGGCCAAGGCGCCGTCAGCCTGGACCAACCCCGCACCCACGGGATCGCATGGAGTTCCATTGCAATCATCGTCCCACGCGGGATCAAAGTACGTGCCGTTGAGCAACGGCTCGAGCACCCCGGTCCGGCCATCATTGGCGGCCATGGGCAGGGCCGTGGATTTCAGGATGCTTTCCACGGTTGCCTGATTGAGATTCGGGCTCTTCTCCAGCATCAGGGCGGCGATTCCCGCGGTAAGCGGAGTTGAAAAGCTGGTGCCGCTCCAGAAGAAGTATCCCGGTGTTGCACCCTTTGACCCGGGAGCGACGGTCCAGACTCCCGGGGCGAGGACGTCCAACTCCTGGGGGTCGGTGCCGAACAGCGTTCCCAGCGCGGGGATGGCCCGGCTGCTGAAATCGGGGACATAGGCCTGAGTCTCTTCCGACGGGCCGGTGCCGTCCGGGTCGTTGGGAACATCAAGGTTCCACCAGAAGCTGAGGTTGGGCGCAGCCGGTGAACCCGGCAGGAACTGCTGCGTCCAGCCCACGGCGCCGGCGGAAATCACTTCCGGAAATGCCGCGGGCCAGCTCATGCCATTTTCGCCGCCGTTTCCGGCCGACACCACAACGACCAACCCGGAGGCAATCGCATCATCGATGGCCATCCGCTCGAGGCTGGTTGGGGCGCCCCCGCCGATACTCATGCTGACAACCATGGGGCTTACGCCATTTTCTTTCAGGGCGGTGGCATAAGCAAAAGCAGCGATAATGCGCGAAGACCACGTGAACGCCTCACCGTTCGGGAAGACTTTGAGCGGGATGATCTTGGCGCCGGGGGCTACGCCGTCGACGACGGTCGAGCCGACCTTGAATCCAATGATGTGCGAGGTGACGGCCGTTCCATGGCTGTTCGTGTCCCGCTCCCAGAGGTTGGTGGGATTGGAAGTGTTGAATTCGTCCGCCGGAACGAAGTCTTCGGCCACCGCCCCACCGCCCATGAAGGCGCGTGCCAGGTCGGCGCGAACACGGCTCGCCACGAGGAAGTCCCGCCAGCCTTTGATCAACCCGCTGTCGATGACGGCGACGTGGACCCCCGCGCCGGTCTGGGCCACCTCGCGGGGATCGGGGTCCCCGACGATACCCGACTCCTGGACGTCCACCACATCGATGATGTCGCGGTCCCATGTGCCCACGTCGGTCAGATAGCGAACCTGGTCGGCTTCCATCGTGGCGACGAAGGGCAAACGCTGAATGGCGACCCGTCCGCCCGGACCACGTGGCGTCACCGCCACGATGTTGTAGCGTTGAATCACGCCATGCACAGTCCCATAGTTACGGAGCTGTGTCAGCATGGCATCGGTCACCGGACCCTTGGCCAGCACCATCAGGCGGCCCGTGTGTGGTGTGGGTCCTTGATTCTGTGGGGTTAGGACGGGCTTGAATTCCGGGGCTTTGGCGGCTCCGACCGAGCGACGGCTAGCAGCAAACGTTGTGAGCTGGACAGAAAGAGCTGCGAAGACAATGACCGCGGTTGCGAATGATAGAAGAACGCCGAGCTTCCATTGGGCACGCTGGCTCATGATCAAGCCTCCGGGGAGTGTAGTTTGGGTGCGTCCTGATCAGGTCTCGGCGCGTCGCCTACCTGGATGCAGGCAGGACGTACCCTGCAAGGGGAATGAATCCCAGTTTCCGGGTTCGCCCCGAGCGTAGCAAAATTCCGGTTCGAGTGCAAACAGGGGAGGGGAATCCGCCACCCTCGTGTCGAGTAACCGAAGAAAGTGACACACTCGATGGCATGTCACCCTGAGCGCAGCGAAGGGTCTCTGCATTTCTTTTCTCTGACCAAATGCGGGGATGCTTCGCCTCGCTCAGCATGACAGCGTGGC
>JAIQGB010000024.1 GCA_020072905.1 Terriglobia bacterium
GAGGAGAGAATGGCTGGGCGGCGCGGGTGCCGCGATTCTGGCGGCAGGAACTGCGCGGTCGAATTCCGCCGCGACGCCTGCAGAAGGAAAATCCAGGGGCAAAATGTCCCTTGACCTGAGCGAATTTCGGCCCAAAAGCATGTTGCACGTCCCGGAGACGAAGGTCGCCCGCTCCCGCTACCCGGTGATCGACATCCACACGCACATTTCCACGGTGGCGAAGAACCAGAACGGCGTATCGCTTGGCGAGGCGATGGAATTCCTGGCAGAACCCGCCGACCTCCTCCAGGTGATGGAGCGAAAGAACCTCCGCATGATGGTGGACCTGACGGGCGGCGTGGGTGCCGGCCTTGAGGAGACGGTGCGCAACTATCAGACGCCTCATCCCGACCGGTTCTCCGTATTCACGGAACCGTGGTGGGAGCGGTCGAATCAGCCGGGATACCCTCAGTTCCAGGCGGACCAGGTCGAGCGCGCTCATCGCGCGGGCGCGCGCGGCCTGAAAATCCTCAAGACGCTGGGCCTCTATCTCCGCGAACAGATCACCACGGGACCTCTTGTCAAGCTTGATGACCGCCGGTTCGATCCGATGTGGGAAGTTTGTGGGACGCTGAAGATCCCGGTAGCGATTCACACCTCCGACCCCGAGGCTTTCTTTCTGCCTATTGACCGCTTCAACGAGCGTTTTGAAGAACTCAACAACCATCCCCGCTGGTCATTCTATGGAAAAGACTCTCCGAGCAACCAGGAATTGCTCGAAGGGCGGAACCGCGTCTTCGCCCGGCACCCCAGGACCCAATTCGTGTCGCTCCACGTCGGGAATGACGCCGAGAACTTGGGATACGTTTCCGAATGCATGGACCGCTTTCCCAACATGCACGTCGAACTGGGCGCGCGCATCAGCGAGCTCGGCCGCCAACCACGCACAGCACGGAAGTTCTTCGACAAGTACCAAGACCGGATCCTCTTTGGCACGGACGCCGTTCCTCCCCCGCAAGGGCTCGCGACGCCGCAGCAGGTGTTCTGTGACGAACTCTACGAGATCTACTTCCGGTTTCTGGAGACCGAGGACGAGTATTTTGACTACGCGCCCGCACCGATTCCTCCCCAGGGGCGCTGGCGCATCTACGGCGTTGGTTTGCCTGACTCGATTCTCCAGAAGGTTTACTACGCAAACGCGGAGCGGCTGCTCGGGCTGCGCTTTTGAAGCCCGACCGTGCGGCCGCAGGACGAGGTGACCTTGTGATGCTGAGAACCCGCCTTCTACTTTTGCCCGGCATTTTGCTTCTCCTGGCCGCCTCGCTGGCTGTTTCGAGGTTCGGGCTCGACGCCCAGGAAAGTCCAAAAAAGGACACCCTGCTGCTGCGCGATTTCAAGCCACAATCCATGCTGCACGTGCCCGTTCACAACATCCAGCGGGCGCGGTTCCCGGTAATCGATGTGCACAACCACGTGAACGACGCGAGGGGTTCACTCCAGGAGCGTATCCCGCCCGCCGACGTCGTCGCCACCATGGACCACTGCAACATCAAGACGATCGTAATTCTCACCGGGGAATGGGGCGAGTCGCTTCAGAAGGTCGTGGACGAGATGGTGAAGCCCTACCCGGGACGCTTCATGGTGTTCACGCAACTCGACTGGACGAACCTCGACGCGCCGGATTTCGGGCAGCAGATCGTGCGGCAAATCGACGACGCCGTGGCGCGCGGCGCGCGGGGGCTGAAGATCACAAAAGAATTCGGCCTCTTGGTGCGTTACAAGTCCGGGAAGCTGCTGACGATTGACGACCCGAAGCTCGACCCAATCTGGGAGGAATGTGGACGGCTGGGAATCCCCGTGGCGATCCACGTCACCGATCCCGAAGCGTTCTTCCATCCCCTCGACAACACCAACGAGCGCTATGAAGAATTGATCGACAATCCGGACTGGCTCTTTTACGGGCCGAAGTTCCCCAGCAAGGAAGCCATCCTCGAAGCGCGCAACCGGATGTTCGCCCGCCACCCTAACACCACGTTTATTTCACTTCACGTGGGAAACTGGCCGGAGAATCTCGATTACGTTTCGGACGTCCTGAATCGTCTTCCCAACGCGGTTGTTGAATTCGGCGCCCGGGAGGCGGAGCTCGGCCGACAGCCACGCCGCGCGCGGAAGTTCTTCCTCCAATACCAGGATCGCATCCTCTTCGGCACCGATATGGCACCGAGTGGAGAGCTGTATCGAAATTACTTCCGCTGGCTGGAGACCGGGGACGAATACTTCGACTACTACGCTGCTCCGGAGCAAGGGCGCTGGAAAATCTATGGCCTGGATCTTCCCGACGAAGTCCTGGAAAAGGTCTATCATTTGAACGCGGAGAGGATTTTCAGCCAGTTCAAAGGGCTGGCTGCGATGAAAGGAGGTGGCCGGTGAAGACTCGCCACAAAACTTTCGGTTGGAACCGCGGCTTGACATCCCTCGTGACCGCACTGTCGGTTGCCATGCTCGCCGCGATGTCCTGTACGCTCTCATCTCCTCCGGTTTCCGAGAGGACGATGCCCTCGGCCGTTGCCGTTACGGTCAATCCCGGCGGCCCGGTGGTGATCAAGACGCAGGCCGCGGAGTTTGACATTCTCCCTTCCGGCTACATTCAAGCTTTCCTGGTCAAGGACGGGAAACGCCTGACGATTGATGACCCGGGAACCGACCGCGCCGTTCCAGGAGGCTCACTCCGCAGCGGGGGAAAGGAGTTGGGCGATTTCGCCTTTGACTTCAGCCAGGTGAAGGTAAGCGAGGCGCACGGGAAAATTGGAGCGCGAGGGAAGCGGGTCGAGCTCACGGCAAAGGCTGCGGGTGAGGAGGGTCCCGCCATTGAGAAGACGCTGGCCGTCGAGGTCTATGACGATTTCCCCAACCTGGCGGTAAGCACGGCAGCCTACAAAAATGCAGGCGCGGAAGATTTCAACCTGGATCAGGTCAGCGAGCAGAGCCATCGCCTCAACGCCTCACTCGTTGATCCACAGGGCGCTGCGTACCGGCTGTGGTCGTTTCAGGGTTCGAGCTACGATTGGGGGAAGGACGACGTGGTAGAGATTTCCAAGAGCTTCCACCAGCCGAACCTCATGGGCGCGATGAATCCGAACGGAATCGGCGGGGGTATTCCCGTCGTGGCGTTTTGGACCGCGACGGTCGGCGAGGCGATTGGCCACATTGAGACGTTGCCGCTGGTTCTCTCGCTTCCGGTCAAGGTGGATTCGGACGGGCGCATCGACGCATCCCTGGTGATCGACGCGAAGACGACGCTCAAGCCGGGCGCCGTGTTTTCCACGCCGCGCAGTTTCTTGGCAGTTTACTCCGGCGATTTCTACGAGCCGCTGCGCATGTATTCGAGCGTGCTCCAGCGCGAGGGCTGGGCGATTCCCAAGCCGACCAACGAAGACTACAACATGAGTTGGTGCGGATGGGGCTACGAGTTCGACGTGACGCCCGCGCAGATGCTCGGCACCATTCCCAAGCTCAAGGAACTGGGCATCAAGTGGGCGACACTCGACGACCGCTGGTTCGACCACTATGGCGACTGGGAGCCGCGGCCGGACACGTTCCCCGGCGACTCCATCAAGAAAATGGTGGATGACTTTCACCAGCAGGGAATTCTGGCGCAGATCTGGTGGCTGCCGATTGGCGTCGAGGATGGCGAGCAGGGCTACGAAGGGCACAAGTACTCGGTGGCCAAGGTCGTCGAGGAGCATCCGGACTGGCTGATCCTCGACAAGAATGGCAAGCACGCGCGCATGGTGCGCCATCTGGCCGCGCTGTGTCCCGCCGTGCCGGGAGTCGTGGAATACTACAAGCAGCTCACCGAGAAGTTCATTCGCGATTGGGGCTTCGACGGCCACAAACTCGACAACATCTACACCGTCCCGGCCTGCTACAACCCCAAGCACCACCACAAATCCCCGCAAGATTCCATTAACGCCATGGCGGAGGTTTACAAGGTCATCTTTGAGACCACGCGCCAGCTCAAGCCGGAGAGCGTGACGCAGAGTTGCCCGTGTGGAACCACTCCGAGCGTTGCCTGGCTCCCCTACTTGGACCAGGCCGTCACCGCGGACCCCGTGGGCGCGGTGCAGGTGCGCCGGCGCATCAAGATGTACAAAGCGCTGCTGGGCCCGCAGGCGGCCGTCTATGGCGATCACGTCGAACTTTCCGAAATGCCGCGCACCGCACAGGGTTTCGCGGAAGTCGGCAAAGACTTCGCCTCGACCATCGGTACGGGCGGCGTGGTAGGCACCAAATTCACCTGGCCGGACTATGGGCCGAAGTTCAAGAACGTGTACCTCACCTCGGAGAAGGAAGCGTATTGGAAGAAGTGGACCGGCATCTACAACGCCAAAATGCTTTCGCGGGGAACGTTCCTGGATCTCTACACGCTCGGCTACGACGTGCCGGAAGGCTACGCCATCGCGAAGGACGGGAAGATGTATTACGCCTTCTTTGCGCCGGAGGCAGGGAAGACTTGGAAAGGGGAAGTGGAACTGCGCGGACTCCAGCCAGGGAAATACCGTGTGTTCGACTACGGCAACGGGAAAGACCTGGGGGCGGTGGAAGGCACAAACGCCAAACTCGCAGCGGAGTTTACGCACCACTTGCTTCTCGAAGTGAGCAGACTCTGACCAAAATTCGCAACGGATTCTGCCCATGGCGGCGGGGAGGCCCGCGCCGCCTTTCTGTTGTCGGCATGATAGTTGAGTGACCGTTCCAAGGAGAGGTCCCACATGGCCAACAAACCCGCCAGCAGTTCACGAATCATGAAAGGCTGGGCCCAGCAAGCCTGCCCGCTCCTCCTCACGGCCATGATCGGACTAGCAGCGTGCAGCCAGAAGACGGAGGTGCCACGTACCGAGAGCGCAGTCTCCTCTGTTTCGGTATCCGTGAACCCTTCCGGTCCGGCGACGATCAAAACGCAGACTTCCGAGTTCGAGGTGCTGCCCTCGGGCTACATCCGAGCCGGCCTTCGCGATGGCGGTCCCACGCTCACGCTCGACGAACCTGGAGCAACCACACTGGTTCCTGGGGACTCTGTGACCGTCAAAGGGAAAGAGGTCCAGCCGTTGCTCGATCTCGAGCATGCTCGCATCTCATCCGCGGAAACCATTCCGGGAGCACGTGGAAAAAGGATCGAGATCACGAGCCGGGCCGGGAGTGCGGGCGAGAGCCCGATCGAAAAGCGCTTGACGATTGAGGTGTACGACGACTTCCCCAATCTCGCGCTGAGCACTGTAACCTATAAGAACACGGGAGGCTCGGAACTCGAGATCGATGGAGTGACCACGCAACGTCATCGGCTGAACGCGTCACGGGTGGACTCCCGCGCGCTGCCTTACAAAATGTGGTCGTTCCATGGGTCGAGCAACGCCTGGGGCAAGGGCGAGGTTGCAGAGATCTCCAAGGATTTCTCCCGGGCCAACGTCATGGGAGCCATCTCGTCCAGCGGACAGGGTGGCGGCGTGCCGGTCGTGGCCTTCTGGACGAAATCCGCGAGCATAGCTATCGGACACGCGGAGGCTCAACCTCTGGTTCTCTCCATTCCGGTGAAGGTGGGCCGAGAGGGGCGCGTCGACGTCAACCTCAGCATTCCTCAGGGACGCAAGCTGGCGCCGGGAGAATCCCTTTCGACGCCGTGGACGTTCGTGGCCGTGTACACGGGCGATTTCTTCGAACCACTCCGCATGTACTCACACCTCTTGCAGCGTCGGGGCTGGAGTCCCGCCCAGCCTAATAGTGAAGACTACAGAGCGAATTGGTGCGGCTGGGGATACAAGTCTGATGTCACTCCCGCGCAGATGCTGGGAACGATTCCAAAACTCCAGGAGCTGGGTTTCAAGTGGGCGACACTTGACTATCGATGGTTCGACAATTTTGGGGACTGGGAACCGCGAAAGACGAATTTTCCAGACGATTCGGTCAAGAAGCTGGTGGAGGAATTTCATCGTCAAGGCATCAAGTTACAACTCTGGTGGGTGCCGCTGGCGGTGGGGGATGGGCAACTGTGGGAGCCCATCGGCGAGGAGGAGAAGACGCCTGCGGCCCTCGCTGAGCAGAGGCGGGTCGCGCGGGTCGTGCAGGAACATCCGGATTGGTTGATTCTCGACAAGAATCAGAAGCCCGCGCGGATTTTCCTCAATCGTGCCGCGCTTTGTCCCGCCTTGCCGGAAGTCCAGGAGTATTACAGGAAGTTGGTGGAGAAATTCATCGGGGAGTGGGGATTCGACGGCCACAAGCTGGACATGTCGTTTACGGTTCCCCCATGCTACAACCCCAGGCACCATCACAAGTCGTCTGACGAATCGGTGCTCGCCATGGGAAAGGTCTTCAAGATCATTTATGAAACCACGCGGCGGATCAAGCCCGAAAGCGTGACTCAAGTCTGTCCTTGCGGGACCACTCCCAATATCGCCTGGCTTCCTTATCTGGATCAGGCGGTCACCGCCGACCCGGTGGGCGCCGTGCAGGTACGGGAGCGCATCAAGATGTACAAGGCGCTGCTGGGCCCGGAAGCGGCCGTTTACGGCGACCACGTCGAACTCACCGCGATGCGGCGCATGGGCAAAGACTATCGAGAACTGGGCTCGGATTTTGCCTCTACAGTAGGCACTGGCGGGGTTCTGGGCACCAAATTCACTTGGCCGGACTACGGGCCGAACTTCAAAGACGTTTACCTGACGCCCGAGAAGGAAGCGTACTGGAAGAAGTGGACCGGCATCTACAACGCCAAGATGCTTTCGCGCGGGACGTTTCTGAACCTCTACACGCTGGGCTACGATGTGCCGGAAAGCTACGCGATCGCCAAGGACGGGAAGATGTATTACGCCTTCTTCTCCCCCAATCCCGCCAAGACCTGGAACGGCGAAGTGGAACTGCGCGGGTTGGAGCCGGGGAAATACCGCGTGTTCGACTACGAGAATGGCAAAGACTTGGGGACGGTGGAGGGTGCGAGCCCCAAGCTCACTGCTCAATTCACGAAGCATCTCCTCTTGGAAGTGAGCAAGCTCTAGGTTGCAGCGGAAAGGTTACAGGGTACAGGTTGTAGCAGAGAGACGGGTCAATCTTGTCCGGATGAGATTCGTCTGGTGATACGCACTCACTCGCCAATGATCTGGATCAGGTAGGTCCTCTCGAGCGGCCCGTCATACTCCATGAAATAGATCGTCTGCCGGGAGCCCCGCACCATCTTGCCGTTCTCGATGGGAAAAGAGCAGCTGATTCCGCCGAGAATGCTCTTCAGGTGCGCGTCGGCGTTGAAGCCCAGCCGGCCGTCGTAGTCGAGGTAACGCCGGTGATGGTAGTCCTCATCCTCGGGGAAAATTCGGGAGAAGTGGGTGAGGATGTCTTCTTCGAGGCACGGAATCCCTTCCGTCACCAGCAATCCCGAGGAGGTGTGTGCGGTGAGGACGTTCACCAGACCGTTCTTCACGCCGCTTTTCGCGACGACCTCGTCCACCTTCGCGGTGATGTCGATAGCTTCCTCGGACTTGCGCGTTTGGAGTCTAACGCGTTCAAGCGTGATGATCATGGTTAGCTTTCAGCGATCAGTGGTCCGTCGCCAGCTTTAATTCCCAGCAGCCGCTCGGCGTTTTCCCGCAGGATCTTGTTGAGACAGCCTTCCGTAAGCGCCAGGCTCTTGAGCGCGTGCACCATGTTCTTGATCTCCACCCGCGGGTAGTTCGACCCGAAAACAACCTTGTTGCGCAGGCTGCGCTCGATGACCGTAGTCGGAATCTGCTTGCTGAAGACGAATTGATAGAATTCTTTCGGGCTGTCGTAATACAGGCACGACGTGTCGAGATACACGTTCGGATACTTCAGCGCCAGCGCCGTTGCCTCCCAAACCCACGGCCACGCCCAGTGGGCGAGCACGAAGTTCAATCCCGGAAACTCCCGGATCGGCTCCTCGAGCAGTAGGGGGTTGCCGCGCGCGAGCGGCGTTTCCGGTGCCCAGCTCATGCCGGTGTGAATCACCAGGGGAATCCTCAAATCAGCGGCCGCCTCATAAACAGCCATCACCTTCCGGTCGTGGGGGCGAAAGTCCTGCAGGGCCGGATCGAGTTTGAGGCCGCGGAGTCCGAGTTTCTTCACCGCGTTCTCGAGCTCCCGCGCCGCATTTTTCTTCAAAGGGTCGACGCTGGCAAAACCGATGAAGCGTTTGCTGAGCGCGCAGAGTTCGGCAACCTGCTCGTTGGAACTCACCGCGTCCTTGCGCGCCCGTCGGCAGTCGATGGGCAGGAGGACGGCCTTCTCGATTCCCGCCACATCCATTTGAAGAAAGAATGTTTCGAGCGGCTGGAAGTTGTTGCCGATGTTGAAGACCTGCCGCGCGGCGCGCTCGTAGTTTGGGTACTTCTCAACAAACTCGCGGATCAGTACAGGGTGAGTGTGGAAATCAATCATGGTTACGCCTTGAGCGAGCCTCCGGCGGCCCCGGGCTTCTCAGGGCCGGGCAAAGTCCAGTGGTGGTTCAGAAACTCATCCAAGTGTTTCCGGTCGCGAAAAGCCTCCGTGCCGCCGGGCCGCGTGGTCGAGAGTGCGCCGATGAGGTTCCCGAAGGCGAGGCTGGTGGCATGATCTCCGCCCCGGACGTACTGATGGATGAAGCCGGCGTCGAAGCTGTCGCCGGCCCCGACGGGATCGACGGAGTCCACCTTCACAGCCGGGCTGCGGAGTTCCTCTCGCCCGCAGCGCGCCAGCGCACCTTCCGGTCCCAGCTTGACCGCGACCACGGGGACGAGCTGGGCGAGCCGGCCGATCGCCGTGGGCAGGTCGTCGGTGCGGGCGATCTTCTTGGCCTCACGGTCATTGGGCAGAAAAACGTCCACGAATCGCAGGACAGCGTTCAGGTTGCTGTCCCATTCGTCGGCGGGATCGTCGTTCGTATCGAGCGAAATACTCACCCCGGAGGCTTTGAGCTTCTTGAAGAGCTCAACCATGCGGGGCCGCAACCCGCGGTGCAGGAAGAAGGACGACATATGAAAGTGTCGTGCGGAGGTCAGGTAGTCGAGGTCGAGGTCCTCGAAGCACATCTCGTTCATCGTGCCGGGATAGGTCAGGATGTTGCGAAACTTCGCGCGGGGGAGAATCACCGTTAGGCCCGTGGAAGTTTGCCCGCTGACCTTGCGCACCCGCGAGACATCCACGCCGCCGGCGGCAAGGCGGTCGAGCGCAATCTGTCCCAGCGGATCCTCCCCGATCCGGGAGATGAACCCCACGCGCGTGCCCAGCGTGGCCAGGTTGTGGGCAAAGATCGCGGACGAGCTCCCCAGGGTGAGACTCAAACCCCCGGCCAGCAGTTCCCGTTCCGGCTCGAGGTCCTGGGGCAGGCCGTAGAGGATGAGGTCGAGATTCAACTCCCCAACCACGGTCACGTCGAAAGCAGGCACGTTGCGTTCCCTCGTCAGTCCTTGTCGTTGAGGATGACCACGCGGCTGAGATGGCGCGGCCGGTCGGGGTCGTAGCCTTTTTTCAACCCGGTGAAGTAGCCTAGCAACTGTCCGGCGAAAACGAAGGCGGCCAGGCGAGCGTATTCGGGCAGATCCAGATTCAGTTCCACCGGGAAGTCGGCGGCGCTGCGCACGGCCACGTCTGCCTGGTTCGTGACCACCAGGGTTGTTCCGCCCAGACCCTTGACCTCCTCCAGGACCTCCGTTTCGGCCTCGAAGCCGGTTTCCGAGAGGAGAAAGGTGATCAGCGTCTCAGGGCTGACGATGGCCTTCGGCCCGTGCCGGAATTCCAGGGTGTGGAAGCACTGCGCGTAAGAGCGCGACATCTCTTTCACCTTCAGCATGCACTCGTTGGCGAGCCCGAAGAGGGGACCCTGGCCGAGAAACACGTAGTCGGCGAATTCGTTCGCTTGCACGAAATCCTGCAAGCGTGCCGGAAGGGGATCGAGCGCGGCCTGGGCCTGGTTCGGGAGTCCCCGCAGGGCTTCCGCAAACGACGCCTGGTGGCCGTAGGCCGCCGCCAGTGCCTGCAGCCCCAGAAGCATGGAGGAAAACGAGCGCGTCATCACCGTGCTCTGCTCATCGGCGGGGAGCAGGTAGAGCGTCGCCGTGCAAATCTCCTCCAGGGGCTGATGGGTCGCACAACTGATCGCCAGCGTGCGGATGTTGCTTTTGACTTCCAGGTATTCGGCGGCCTTCAGAACCTCGGACGTGTGCCCCGATCGCGAAATGAGGACCGGCTGGCAGAGAGAAGAACCGGAGAGGACGAGATGGGGAAAGAGGATGAGGTCGGAGGCGGGCACGGCGCGGGCGCGCATCCCCGTCAAGTGCGTCCAACTGGCGGCCGCGGCCAGCGCAATGTAGTAGCTGGTACCGCACCCCACGAAAAGCCAGTCAGCGCGTGCCGGGAAGCGGATGCAGGTCTGGCCAAGCTGATCCTTTTCATCCAGCGCCTGAAAGCATTCCCGCCAGCACCACGGTTGGGAAAGGATCTCCGCCTGCGTGTGCGCGCCGGGGATCGGTTTGTCGGCAGTCATGAAGGGTCCTTTGCTTGCGGGTCTCTCAGACTCGTTGTTTTGTCTGGCCTGACCGCGGGCTGCACAAACGCTCCGCCGCAGTTCAGACCAGCGTCACTTCAATTCCCGCTTCTTCGAGCGCACGCAAGTCGGACCTGGGGATCCGGCTGTCGGTGATGGTATGGTGCACCATGGAAGGGGGAGCGATCAGGGAGAGGCTGCGGCGGCCGAATTTGCTTGAATCGCAGACCACGATCGTTCGCCGCGCAATCTCCGTCATGACTCGATTGACCTTGGCTTCGAGCAGGTTCGGTGTTGTCAGCCCGAAGTGCACGTCAAACCCGTCCACACCCAGAAAAAGCACATCGGCACTCAACCGCCGCAGCGTCTCCTCGGCCAGCGGTCCCACCAGCGAAAAGGAATTCTCCCGAAGGATTCCGCCGGTCAGGATCACCTGCACCGCGGTCCCGGCCAGCTCCGCCGCAATGTTGACCGCGTTGGTGATCACCGTGAGATTGCGGAACTCGCGCAACTCGCGCGCGATCATCGTCGTACTGGTGCCGGAATCCAGAACCACAGACTGGCCTTCCTGGATCAGCCGCGCCGCCGCCGCGCCGATGCGCAACTTTTCCTTGCGGTGGAGTTTTTCCTTTTCGCGCAGGCTCGGGTCGAGCAGGGCCCCGGTGCGCACCGGCAGGGCACCGCCATGCGTCCGGTAAATGGCGCCCTGGCTGTGCAGCACCTCCAGATCCTTGCGAATCGTGACCTGGGATATCTCGAACCGCTGGGCGAGGTCTTTAACCAGCACGCGCCCGTCGTGGTTGACGATATCGAGAACAGCTCGGCGTCGCTCCTCGTTGAGCATGGGCCTCAATGAGACTCGACGGTAAGTTCCTTCCGCCAGTCTCCCCTACCGAAGTGGGCCTTACTTTCCCTTTCCATTTACTACTGAACGTTTCGAAAGTCAAAGCAAAATTCTCGCTCTGCCTGGATCGGCTCAAGGGGCAATCCTCAGACTCGGTTCTAGTTCGCTGACGACTCGGCGGGGAGGGGTCGGAGCGCGCGCCGCGAGGAATGTTTCGGGTTCAGCGAGACCGGACTAACTGAAACCATCCCGTCACTTCCGTCGCCGCACGCAGATGCGCGTTGGCTCCCCGCCGGCTCCATGCGGCGAGCGTCCGCTTGCTGTCGCGGCCAGGGGCTTATAAACTAGTACGGGGCGTTAGGCGAGGGGCGACAAATCGGATTTGCCGCTTTGGCAGCCCCCGCCACAACGCTTCGGCGCAAGGCCGAGCCGCCCCGGGGTTCCACGTGTTCCGCATGGGGAAAAGAAAAGACTCCAATAACTTTCGTTGCGCGGCCTTTCTACTGCCGCTCCTCTTGCTTTCGGCCGGCGTTCTGCGCGGCCAGGAAGAGAGCGGAGAGATCCAGGACATCACAGGGACCTACCAGTTCCTCTCCGCCGACGATACCCTGGCCCTGCTCGAGGAGGAGGGCAAACTCAAGGGATATATCGACGTCTACCAGGGCGAAGAGGAATCCGACGCGATTTTGAGCTACCCCATTTCCCTCGGCTGGCGCAAGAAGAAGCAAGTGGAATTCAAGACGCAGAAAATCCATCAGAAATACTTTCGCTTCCACGGGACCGTCGAACGAGGCTCGGGCCACGAAGAAGCCGACCCGGATTACCTGCGGCTGGTTGGTGGCCTGGAGATTGTTACCATGAAAGGTGAGACGGGCCAGGAAGTGACCCAGACTCTGCGCGTCGTATTCAAGTCAAAAGGGCGCGACGAAGAGAGAGATCAGTAGTCTCGCCGTGGGGTAGGGCACGGCTGAAGCCGCGTCCTGATGCCCGCATCGCCGCCTTCACCCACAAAACTCAAGAGGTGCCGCTGGCAGGGAGAACTCGCGAGTTTTCCGCGCTCTGGGTTTTCTTCTCCAGCCTGGCGTGACGTCGAGCAAAGCGTTTCTTGAGGGAGAGAGCGCTTGTATCCTCCCGCAACCGGTCGAGCGCCGCGGTCGTGAAGACCAGCGCTGTCACCGCGTCGCGACGCCGATGTTCGTAATAGATGGCGAGTTCTTCCAGCGCCTTAAGGGCAAGCGGCTCTTCCCGGCGGGCCAGTTGGTTCCACAACTCTGCGGCTTCCTCGTGTTCGCGCCGTCGCTTGTGCTGAACGGCCAGTTGCCACAGCCCCCGTGCTTCAACCGACTCGGGGAGTCCCTGGGCGAGCGCTTGGCGGCAGGCCGCGCTGGACCTATCCGTCGCTCGCGCGCGGTCCAGAATGCGGCTGAGGCTGAAAAGATCCAGGCTGGACGCGGCAAGCGAGCCCTCGCCGCTTAGCGCGCGCGCCAACTCCACGGTCAGCGCGGCGAGCGTTATGATATCGAGCGCGTTGTGAAAGAAGACCGGCTGGAGCGCCTGCGCGTTTCCGCTGCGCAGGTAATCGAAGTAAATCTGCGGAATCTCCGAACCCGGCACGTCACCCTCGCGCGCGATGCCGAGAACATGCCTTTCCAGGTTGGTCAGCTCGCAGCTTGCCAGGCGCAGTTTCCACATGCGGCGCGCGGGATGGAGGGCATCGAGGTGCAGCAGACGTTGGAACGGCGACTTCAGCCGCGCCAGGGAGTAACGCGTCTCGAGCAGAGGGATATCGAAGGTTTTTCCATTGAAGGTGACCACGCCTTCGTAGCTTTCCAGCGCTTCGGCCAGCGCGGCGAGCGCCGCCTTCTCCTCGGGATAATCGCGCAGAAAGAGCTGCCGGATGACGAATTGCGAGCCCTCGAGGGCTCCGATGCCGATGAGGAATGCGCAGGTGCCCGTCCCGCCCGCCAGGCCGGTCGTTTCCGTGTCGAGGTAGACGAGCTTGCCGGGGTCGAGCAAGTTCGCGTTCGCAAACACCAGCCGCAGCGGGCCGAGATCGGCGCCCGCCAGGTCCCCGATCCGTAGTTTCCCATACGGCCGCCCGAAAGGCAGAGCCTGCACCGCGAGGAAGAATTCGCCCCACTCGTTCTCCTTATTGTGTCCCTCGACGTATTCCTCGATTCCTTTGGGCACACGCTGCGCTGGCAGCTTGCGCGGGCTTTGCTCGAGACGCCGCAGGTAATCGAGCTGGCGCTCGAGCTCGGCCTCGCGCACACTTTTCGCCGCCGCCTTCTTGAGTTGCTTCAGCTTCTCTTCCAGATTCATGCGCACTCGCGGGTTGCTGGGGGTTCGTTGCTGGTTGCAGGCGGTTTTGCTTTCCCCTGCCGCGAATCGACGACGGGCAACCCACACTCTCCACGAACAACCGAAAACCGGCAACTGACTACTGACGACTGACGACTGACAACTGTTTGAGAATCGCCAGCGCCACCTCTTTGCCCTTCTCGCCCACTTCGCCCGCCGGACCCACGCAGGACGGGCATCCCGACGGGCAGGGACAGCCGGCAATCAGTCTATACGTGTTCTCGAGCAGCGTGCCACTCATGCGGAAGAGCGGCTCGCTGAAACCCACTCCGCCGGGGTATTTGTCGTAGAGATAGATGTTCGGCTCGAAAATGTGCGTCCGTAGTCTGTAGTTCTGTATTCGTTGCCCCTTTACCCTCACTTCGCTGCCGACTGCTGACTGCTGACTGCTGACTCCTGTCTCCTGACTCCTGACTTCTGACTCCTGACTCCTTCCTTCCTCGTTCTCCCCCACCACCACGCCTAGGTCGCGCGCGTCGCACATCAGGAGCAGCGTGGCGATGGCTTGGAGCGCGCTGCCCAGACCCGTGACGCCGTCCAGCCGCTCGCCGCGGTCGTAAGGAAGCGCTTCGAGCATTTCTCGTGGCAGGGTCAGCCAGAAGGCGGTCGTGTGCATTTCCTGCTCGGGGAGCATCAGTTCGCCCGAGCCGACGTTTTCATTGGTGTGAAACTTGATCTTCTTAAAGCCCACGATCTGCGTGTTGACCTGCACCTCGCCGTGACTCTTGCGTGCCGGCCCAGCGGGAGCGCTCTCGAACGATTCCAGGACTTGTATGCGCGTGTAATCGATGGCGTCAGTGTAGTAGTCCGAGTCGCACCGCTTCACGTAGGCCTTGCGGTCGTCGTAATCGAGCCGCTCGACGTGATACTGCTCCCCGTCCTGGATGTAGACGGCCTTCTCGTGGACCGTGGGGAGCGCGCTCGTGAAATCCACTTCGCCGATGACGCGCGGTTCGGAGGTGATATCGACGATTACGAAGTTGTCGGAAGAAACCGAGCGCAGGCTGATGGCGTCGGCGGGATAGGTTTCCGAAACCCAATGCCAGCCGTCGCTCGACTGGTGCAGGAAGCCGACTTCCTCCAGGTGCTCGCATAGCCGCGGCAAATCGAGCGAGCCGAATTTCTCGTCTTCCCGCAAAGGCAGCTCGAAGGCAGCGCATTTGAGGTGATTGAGGAGAATCTGAAGATTGTCCGGATTGACGTAGCCGTGCTCGGGCGAGCGGCCGAAGAAGTATTCCGAGTTCTGCACCATAAACTGATCGAGCGGCGCGCTGGAGGCGACGAGGATCGCGGCGGAGGTCCCCTGCCTTCTTCCGGCGCGGCCAGCACGCTGCCAGGTGGAAGCGATGGTCCCCGGATATCCGGCGAGCACGGCAACGTCGAGCGAGCCGATATCGATGCCGAGCTCCAACGCGTTCGTCGCGACGACGCCGAGCAGCCGGCCCTCGCGCAAGTCGCGTTCGATTTCGCGCCGCTCGCGCGGCAGATAGCCACCGCGATAGCCGCGCACGGCGTCAGGGCCGACAGGCAGGCGGGCGAAATCTTCTTTGAGGTAGGTCACCAGAATTTCCGTCGCCAGGCGGCTGTTAGCGAAGATGATGGTCTCCAGGCCGCGGCCGAGAAACGTCCGCGCCACGCGCCGTGTCTCGTTCAGGTACGAGCGGCGAATGCCGAGCTGCGGATTCACGACCGGCGGGTTATAGAAGAGGAAGAATTTCTCCGCCGCCGGCGCACCGTTCTCCTCGAGTAAAGTAACCTCTTCTTCGATAATATGCGCCGCGAGCTCTTGGGGGTTGGCGATGGTCGCCGAGGCGCAAATGAACTGCGACGCGCTGCCGTAGAAGCGGGCGATGCGCTTGAGCCGCCGCAGGACGTTCGCGAGGTGGCTGCCAAACACTCCGCGGTAATAATGTAATTCATCAATGACCACGTAGCGCAAGTTCTCGAACAGGCGCTGCCACTTCGTGTGATGGGGCAGGATGCCGGTGTGGAGCATGTCAGGATTGGTGAGCACCAGGTTGCCGCGGGCGCGGATGGCGCGGCGAGCGTCCTGGGGCGTATCGCCGTCGTAGGTGAAGGTGCGGACCTCGTCGCCCAGGCGTTCCGTCCAGCGGTTGAGCTCGGCGAGCTGGTCTTGCGCGAGCGCTTTGGTGGGGAAGAGGTACAGGGCGCGGGCCTCGGGATCCTCGACGAGCGCCGTCAGGATCGGCAGGTTGTAGCAAAGCGTTTTGCCGGACGCCGTGGGCGTGACGACCACAAAGTTTTTGCCCGCACGCGCCAGCTCGCAGGCCGCGGCCTGCTGGGTGTAGAGGCTCTCGATGCCACGCGCGCGCAGAATCTCCACCAGCCGCGCGGGCAGAAAATCCGGAAAGGGCGCGAGCTTGGCCTCGCGCGCCGGGAAGTGTTTGACCGCGGTCACCCCGCCGTGGGCCCCCGAGCCTTGGAACTTTCCGCTAATTTCCTCGAGGGCGCTTTTGACGGGCTCCAAGTCCCGGGCTCCGATGAGTTCGAGGGCATCTGTTTCTTTTTCCACGTTACCTCTCCAGAAGGTGCCAAGCGGCCGGAAAGTATGAAGGCTGAAGTATGAAGGACGAAGGGGGATTTCTCCAGGCGCGTGGCGTTTCACTCTTCATCCTTTAGCCTTCATCCTTCGGTTCGCTTTTTCTTCGCTCACTCTACCACAAGCTGGCCGGGCGGCCAAAGGGAAATTGCGGCCGTGGCGGAGTCGCGAGTGGGGAGTCGGGAAAGACCGAGGGATTGATTCACGGGTCCATCGGTTGATTGACTCAATCGCTCAATCACTCAATCGCCAAATCGCTCAATCCCTCAAGGTCTCGCCTCAGCCCCTGGCTTCTAGCGCGTTCCCCCCGACACCGGGCACCTGACACCCGACACCCAGCGCCGCGCGAGGCCGCGAGCGAGCGTGCTAGAATGGCCTCAGCCCCGGTGGCGGGGGAGGGAGGGGTCCATGCATCCTGGTTTCTTCGGCTGGATTCTGATTGGTCTGATCGCCGGCTGGCTGAGCGGCAAGGTCGCCCGCGGCAGAGGCTTCGGTGTGTTCGCCGACCTCTTTTTTGGGCCTGGTGGGCGCGGTCATCGGCGGCTGGATCTTCGAGCGCCTGGGGATGACCTCCTACGGCTTTATCGGCAGCCTCGCCGCCGCCACCGTGGGCGCTGTCGTCCTGGTCGCCTTCGCCCGCCTCTTCTCCGGCCCGCACGAATGATGCGCCCGGCGCGCAATGCGGGCTTCGGGACTCGTCACTCGGAATTCGGGCCTTCCCCCCATCTACCATCTGCCGTCTGCCGCTCGACACCTGACACCCGGCACCTGCTTTCTCGGGCCTCGGGACTCGCGACTCGGGGTTCGTGCGGGAAGAATCGAATTCAGAATTCAGCCCTGTTGCTTCTGTCTCCTGACTCCTGGCTTCTCCGCCTGTCCCCTGTGACCTGTTCCCTGATCCCTTTCTTCTGACTCCTGACTGCTGTCTTCTGCTCCTTTCGTGCCCCTTCAGTGTTTCCGATCCCGCTCTTGCCGCTCGGTTTCGCCTCGGGTATCCTTTCCCTGCGGTAGGGAGGCAAGTTGTCGCCAACAGACAAGATTCTCGAGCAGGTCTTGCGGGGCACGTCGGACGCGAACATTCCGTTTGCGGGCTTGCGCGGGCTGTTGTTAAAGTTGGGTTTCGGAGAGCGCATCCGGGGAAGCCATCACATCTACTGGAAGGACGGTGTCGAAGAAATCCTGAACCTGCAGCCCAAAGGCAGCAAGGCCAAGCCCTATCAGGTTAAGCAAGTCCGGCATGTTATACTCAAGTATCGATTGGGAGACCAGGCTGATGCCTAAATACGAAGTCATCATTTACTGGAGCCGCGAAGACCAGGCCTTCATCGCCGAGGTGCCCGAGCTCCCCGGTTGTGCCGCGGACGGTAGGACTTACCGCGAAGCTCTGGCCAACGTCGAAGTCGTCATCCAGGAGTGGATCGAGACCGCCAAAGAGCTTGGCCGTCCCATCCCATCCCCAAAAGGGCGGCTGGTTTTTGCCTGAATCTCCCAAGATCCTCTTTGGGCGGCGGGTTGCACCGTCTGACTTACCAATCGTCAATCGAAAATCGCTTCCCGGGACTCGCGACTCGGGATTCGGGATTCGCGCTTTCCCCATCTACCACCTACCATCTACCACCTACCGTTTGCCGCCATCTACCACCTACCATCTACCGCCTTTTTCCCCTTGCTTCGTCCCCTCTCCGGGTGTATATGGGTGTGGAAATGACGCCTTGGTGACAGCGGTTTCGAATTCGCACACATCGCAAAGTTCGCGATGGATACGCCACACGCGATTGAGATGGGCCACTAGCGAGAGCTCATGTACAGGTCCAAAGCAACTCCCTGGTCAATCCTCCTGGTACAAGGGTTCTTATTTCACTTAGCCTTCATTTCGCCGGCTCTAGCACTCCAGGGGGAGGAGACTCTCTATTCTGATGGCTGGAACGCGGAACATCTCGAGCATGGGTGGAATGAACAACAAGACTTCGTGCGTAACCCAGATCCAGAATCCCAAGGATTTACTGGGCCAAGAAAGCAGGTGGGGATGTCGTCCGTTCAATCGTCTCCAAGAACTACCGATCTTGAATCCTCAGCTCGGATTCGGTTCGGTCCACTGAGTCAAGCCGAAATCAAATTGCTGCGTGCTGCGGCAAAAGGCGGGAAAGCTTTGTGCGGACCGACAGTAGTCGAAAATGATCCTTCCTACAATCCCGCTAGCGCGGGGGAATGGGGGCCCGAGCGCAGTATTCGAGCGGCGGTGATCAGATGGCTTTGCTTAGATCCAGATGCTGTCAGAGCCGTGGACGCTGCAGGAATTCAGCTTCACGGTGCGAAGGTAACTGGGCTTTTGGAGCTTTCCTTTGCCTCGGTCCCGTTCCCCATTGGACTCTTCAGTTGTCTCCTCACCGATAACACCAT
>JAIQGB010000418.1 GCA_020072905.1 Terriglobia bacterium
GTTTCCTCGAGGAGGCCGGAGGCAAACATGCGTTCCACGCGGGCGTTGATCCGCCGGGCAAGCTGTTTGCGATCCGGGCTGAGGCCGATCTTGAGAACCCGGAAGCCCCGGAGACCCGCCCGGCCGCTCGCCTGCATAGCGGAGATGGGCTGGCGAGCCAGCATGCAGACCTCGAGGGCGCGCGTGATCTTGGAAGTGTCGCGGGGATGAACCCGCGCCGCGGCCTTGGGGTCCAGGCGTCGCAGCAGGCCGTGAAGGAACTCACGCCCCCGCCGCCGGGCTATTTTCGCCAGCCGAGCGCGTACTTCTTCGGAGCGCTGCGGCCCCTCGAAAAGTCCTTCGAGCAGCGCCCGGAGGTAGAGCCCCGTCCCGCCCACGACGATCGGCAGCCTGCCGCGCTGGCGGACTGCTTCGAGCACGCGCGTCGCTTGCTGGCGGTAGTCGCCCGCAGTAAAAACCTCACCGGGCTCGACCACGTCGAGCAGGTGATGCGGGATGCCGCGCCGCTCCGCCATCGCGACTTTCCCCGTGCCGATGTCGAAGCCCCGGTAAACCTGCACCGAATCACAGTTGATGATTTCGCCCGTCCAGCGCTCCGCAAGAAAAATCGCCAGGGCGGATTTCCCCGCCGCCGTGGGGCCGACAATCACCACCAGCGGGTGGTCGTCGTTCAGCGGGCCCACCAGACGAGCCGCAGGTAGCGCACCAGGAGCAGGGTAAGAAGCGCGGCGAGCAGGAGCGCGCAACCGAGAAGCTGGGTTCTGGAGAGGCGTGCCATCAGCCGGGCCGGCAACCTGGGAAGCAGACTGAGCGTGGGTGGCGGAGGAATCGACAGGTTCGACCCTGTTCTCTGCTTCCCCCGCAGAATTGCGTCTCACAGGAAGATTCTATCCAACGCCTTCGAGCCCTTCAAGGGACATAGCCCAGGTTGTAAAGAAAGATAAACTGCAGCACGAGGTGTTCCCCGGTGAATTCCGGCGGCAAGGGCGGAAAAGGATTCGAGGCGCGGATCGCGCCGACGGCCGCGCGGTCGAGGGGGTCGGCACCCGAGCCGGCCACCAGCCGCAACTGGGGCACCGAGCCATCCTTCAAGATCTCGAAGACAATGCCCACGCGCCCTTTCTGGCCGAGCTTTGCCGACACCGGGATCATGCTGTACCAGTTCCGCTTAACGTTATACACCACGCGCGCCAGATACGGTCCGAAGTCCACACCGCGCGTATCCGAAAGGATGAGGGGCGCTTCGGTGGAAAAATTCGGGTCGTAGTTGCGAAATTGCAGCGCGGAATCGCCCGGGCCTTCGGCGGGGCCACCGGCGCGTCCGCGTGACGCAGCTTCCAGGGATTGCTGGATGGCCTCACCGGGACTCGAGAGCGGCAGTTGCATTCGCGAGTTTCCCCCGCTTCCTGCCGGGGGAACATCCATCAGGCGGAGTTGCGCTTCCTGTTTGGGTTCCGGCTTGGGTGGAGGCGGCGTCGAAGATCCGCCCGCGGACGGCGACGGCCCCGCTCCGGAAGGGGGCAGCGCCGGGGGCGGCGGCGGCGAGCCGCCACCCGCAATCTCCGGCAGCTTGGTGTTTCCTTCCGAATAGGGCATGTGCAAGCCGCGGGGGTCAATGACCGGGGAGCGTCCCTGCGCCCGCCGGTCGCGGTCGGAAAGGATATTGGTTTCCGGCGGAGGCTCGTGGAGTCGTTTCAGCAAGTCCGGCGGCAACCACAGCATGGTGGCTTCACGCTGGGGCGCGGGCTGAAGCTGGATACCCATCATCTCCGCGCCACGCCGGAAGAGGCTGGGGGAGAAGAGGACGATCAGAATCAAGACCCCGTGCAACACCACGGAAAGCAGAAACATCGTGCGGCGGCGCCAGCGCGCGGCTTCCGCTTCCAGTTCCAGCAGCAAATGAAGTTGGGGTTCCGCAGCCATCTTACGAACCCAAAATCGAAACTAGAAATTCGAAAATAGAAATTCGAAGACGGAAGCTCGAGTTTGCGGCCGGCCAATCGGGGAAATCGAGCTCTGAATCGAAAATCCAAAATCGAAAATCCAAAATCTCAAAGTTCTCCGCTCTGGCCTACCGACCGTCGCAGCGGGACGTTGACGAGGGCCGCATGTTGTTCGATGCAAATCATGACCCGCTCGGCCAGGGCCAGCGCCTGACGCCCTTCGGTCCCGCCCACCAGGGGCGGCCGCCGGGTCCGGACCGATTCGATAAAAGCCTCGAGTTCCGCCCGCAAGGGCTCGACCGGCGGAGTCTCCAGTTTCCGGAATCCCAGGCGCGGCGTACCGCCGTCGTGGTTCACGTTCAGCACCAGAACGTCACGGCGGGTGAAGTCTATTGAGACGTATTCGCTGGGCTGAAAGTAACGGAATTTCCTCACCCGCTCCGTGCTCACCCGGCTGGCGGTAAAGTTCGCCACCGTACCATTTTCAAACTCCACGCGGGCGTTCGCAATGTCCACCTTGTCGGAGAGGACCGGCAGCCCCACGGCCCGGACCTCCTTCACGGGCGCGCCGACCATCCACAGCACGAGGTCCAGATCGTGAATCATCAGGTCGAAGACCACGTCCACGTCCAGGCTGCGCGGGCTGAAGACTCCCAGGCGATGAATCTCGAAGAAAAGCGGGCCGTGAGTGACCGCCTTGGCCGCCACCACGCCCGGGTTGAAGCGTTCGAGATGGCCGACCTGGAGGATGCGTCCCGCAGCCGCGGCGCGCGCGATGAGGTCGTCCGCCTCCTCGACGGTGCGGGTGATGGGCTTTTCGAGCAGGACGTCCACGCCCCGCTCGAAGGCCCGGCGGGCCACCGAAGCGTGATCGCTGGTGGGAATGACCACGCTCACGGCCGCCGCTGCCCCAAGCGTCTCGTCCAGACTCGCCAGAGCGCGCACCCCCAATTCCGCCGCCACCTCCCGCGTACGCTCCGGCCGCAGGTCATAGACCCCGACCAATTCCGCGCCCTCGACCGCCAGAAGCTCGCGAGCGTGCTTCCGGCCGTGCTCGCCGACTCCAATGACTGCGACCGGAACCGCATTGAGTGATTGAGCGATTGAGAGATTTGGTGATTGAGTCATTTCCCGTCCTTACCCTCAGCTCTCGTCCCCCCGACCACCCAATCCCTCAATGCTCGTGGCCCTGGATATTCCAGCCACGCATTCACTCAATCCCGCAATCGCCCAATCACTCAATCGCTGAATCACTCAATCGCTCAATCGCTGATTCCTACGATGGCGATGCCCGCCGCGTCGGCCTCCGCAATCAACCGCGGGCGCTCGAAGAGAAGCGTCCGGCCCGCATCGAGGGCGAGCGCCGTGGCATTCGAGCGTCGCATCACTTGAATCGTCCTCGGTCCCACGACCGGAACGTCAAATCGCATGTCCTGCTCGGGCTTACTTACTTTGACGACAATCAGGCGCCGCCCGTTGCTCAGCGTCGCGGCGCGCTCGATGGCCGCGTCGGTGCCCTCCATGGCTTCGATCGCCACGCAGGCGCGGTCCGCCACGACGATCGTCTGCCCGATATCGACCCCCGCGATTTTCTTGGCGATTTCGCGGCCATAAGTAATGTCCGCTTGCTCGCCGGCGTCCGGCCCGCGGCGCGTGAGTGTGCGGGGCTCAGCGAGCAAGGGCGCGAGGAACAGCGTC
>JAIQGB010000025.1 GCA_020072905.1 Terriglobia bacterium
AGAACTGGGACCGGACGAAGTTTCCACACGGCCCGCAGTGGCTCACGAATTACATCAAGTCCCAGGGCCTGCGACCCGGCTTGTGGCTTGTCCCCAACGCCTATGCCGGAGCTGTCGTGCAGCACCCGGACTGGTACGTGTACGACCAGCAGGGGAAAATCATCCGCGATTACCACACGCCCGCCCTCGATTCCACGAACCCCGAGGTTCTCAGTTTCCTCAAGAGGCTCTTCACCACCTTGGACGACTGGGGATTTGAGTATTACAAGTTCGACGGCGAGCACGCGCTTCCCCAGTATGTGCCGGGGCTCGACAAGAGCCGCCTCTACGATAAATCGTTGGATCCGCTCGTCGCCTATCACCACCGGCTGAAACTGATCCGCGAGACGATTGGTCCCCATCGCTTTATCGAAGGATGTCCGGCCGGCACGCCGCTGAATGGGATCGGTTACTTCAACTCCTACTTCAATGGCGACGACGTCTTCAACAGTTGGCAGGGGATGTACGCGCTCTTCAGCTCCATCAACGCCAACGCGTTCTTGAACCACTTCGTCGTTTACCTGATGCCCGGCGAGGGAATCGATGTCGAGCCGCGCATGACCCCTGCGGAAGCCGAAAAGAAGCGGGTTCACAGTTTCGTCGCGACCGCCCGCACGCGCGAGACTCCGCTCGCCGGATTCGGTGTCACACTCCCCGAAGCGCGCACGCTGGTCACTTACGTTTCCCTGACGGGCGTCGTCTATCCTCTTGCCAGCGTAATGCCTGACCTCCCCGAAGAGCGAGTCGGGCTGTTGAAGATGACCATGCCCACCATGCCCATTTTTCCAGTTGACCTGTTCAGCCGTGGAACCGACATGAGGTGGGACCGCTTCAAGACAACCCAACCCGACTTCTACATTCACGACTATCCGGAAATTCTGGATCTGAAAGTGAATGCCAAGTCGGGAGTCTACGATGTGGTTGGCTTCACCAATTGGCGGAGCGCAGCGGTGACGAGAGAAATATCTCTTGCGGAAAAACTCGGGCTCGACGCCGGCACTTCTTATCTCGCTTTCGATTTTTGGGCGCAGAAGCTGCTAGGTGTTTTCAAGGACCGAATGAAAGTAGAAATTGAGCCGCATGATACGCGGGTGTTGCTGATTCATCCCGCCCTCAATCGACCGCAGTTGATCGGCACCTCGCGCCATATCACCGGCGCCTACTCGATCCTGGATCAGGTGTGGGACGCGGCGAAGAGCACGCTCCGCGGCTCCTCGCGAACGGTTTCCGGAGAACCCTACACCTTGTGGTTGTACGTTCCCGAAGGGGTCACCGTCGCTTCGGTTGGAGCGAGAACAAAGGGGAACCGAGAAGTCCCTGTCCACCATGAGCTGGCTGGGAATTCGTTAAAGGTCAGCCTTCCAGGGCAGCCCGAAGACGTGGACTGGGAGGTCAAGTTCACCGCCCCGTCCGGCCACTGAGTTGTTCGTTGAAGAACTTCGCCATGAGTCCCAGCGCCTCTTTGGTTTCGGGCAAGTGGTAGTCATACCAGAAGGCGTGCGGCAGCGCTTCGAAGACGACGAGCTGCGCGTCCACGCCCGCGTGCAGAAAGGCACGATGGAGAATCGTGGTGCCGCTCAGCAGAAGGTCGCGCGTGCTGGTCACAAACAAAGTTGGAGGAAATCCCTTCAGGTCCGCATAGAGCGGCGAGAGCACCGGGTCTTGGGGATCGCTCGTCCCCACGTAGGGGTCAACAAGCGGTCCTTTCGATGGTGGTTTCAGCTCCCCTCCCAGCCCCCAGATGGTATAGAAGGCTTCGGAGTCGCCGGATTGGCTCAAATCGCCGGCCCCTGACAAGACGCCCAGCGCCGCGGGAAGGGGCAGGCTGAGCTGCCGCAGTTTCACGGCGACCTCCGCGGTCAGAATCGCGCCGGCGGAGGTTCCGAAGAGCCCCATATTCCCGGGCTCGTGGGTTTTCAGGAGTTCTTTGTAGACCGCGACGGTGTCATCCACCGCGGCGGGAAAGGGATGCTCGGGCGCGAGGCGGTAGTAAACGGAAACCACGGTCGTCTGAGTCAGGTTCGCGATCGGAATGCCCTCCACCAGCGAACCCGAATCGGTGACGAATCCGCCGCCATGGACGTTGATGAGCACGCGGTCACGCTTCTCAAGGGGGATCGAGGGCGGGGTGATGACGTCCGTGCGCACTCCACCCAAGATCTTTTCCTCGATGTTCACCGGATAAAGCTTTCGCGCCTCTTCTGACCTGGATTTTCGGAACGCGTCAGTGGCGGCACGCTGTTCGGCGAGCGTTGGTGGCCAGTGAGCGGGGGGTCGCCAGGAAATCGCTTTCTGTGCCTCGGGGCTGATCGTCCCCGGCACAGGAATCACGCGCGTGACATGAGCCGTGCCATCCGCATCAATCGCGGTCGTGTCCGTTTGTGGAACGGGCGCGGGCGGATTCTCCTGGGCCCATGCCAGCGACAGCGCCGCGCCCAGAATCAGTGCCATTGGGCCTGCGATCCTCTTCGTGCGCCCCAAATGGATAATTGCCATAGCTGTCTCCTTGGTGTCCCTGTGTTTTGGTGATGATCCTTTCCGGGTCACTTTGGCGGCAGAATTAGCGCCACCACTGCGGTCGTCCAGTTCCCGTGGTTGTTTGTGTACGAAGGCCCTCGCATCCAAACCAGCGCCGTGCGCGCGTCTTTCCATTTCGGCACGAGAGGTCGCAGGTTATCGACGGTTGAGTTCGCCGTGATAGGTTGCCAGCGCCAATGGGCACCACCATCGGCGGTCTTGCCGCGGAAGAGCTCGTAATGCCGCTGGCCGTCTGCGGCGCTGATGAGCGGCTTGCCCGTCGCCGGGTCCGTATTCGTGGAGATAAACACGGTGTTGGGATCCTGCGGGTCGAGCGCTACGAGCCCACTGTAGTCGTCCTCGTAGGGATAAAGCCGCGTGCCGGCGTAGGCCATTTCATGCACGTGCCAAGTGCTGCCGTCCCAACGGCCGTAATCGTACCGGAGGTCCATTCCCCCTTGTCGCGGCGGCAGCCCGCGACCGTCTTTCTGCACGGAAAAGGCGATGTAGGGGCGCTCGTGGTCGTCGAGTTCAATATCCACGGTCCAGGCCACGTTGTCGGGGTCGCCCTGAAAGACTTTGGTGAGATCCCACGCGGCGAGCGGCGCTTCGGTCGTCGTGCTGAGCTTCGCGGCCACCCTGCCATCCGAACCGCGAATCTCGCCGTCGCGAATCAACCCGTGATAGATGCTGTCGTCGTAGTTGCGTGGATGATCCTCGGTGGCGATGAAGTGGATGGTGCGCTTGCCGTCGAAGGCGTACTTCAGGTAAGGGCTGTAACCGCCCTTGCCGCGCAGGATGTGACCGCCGTACCGCCAGGTCTTGCCATCGTCGTCGGAGTACAGGTAGTTGGGTTCGTGGCCGATGCCGCGGAAGAAATCGTAGATCCGCCCGTCCTGCAGCCGAAACAGGTTTGAGTATGTGGCATTGTCGCCCGCGAATTTCTTGTCAGTGCCCGGTGTTTCAAAAACCTCAGCGTCGCCCCAGATGAGCGGATCGCCCGGCTGCGAAAAACGATAATAGATTTTCCGTTCGACGGCATGTTTAGTGTAAACGGCCAGGTAGCGGCCGTCGGGAAGCACCAGAAAGGCCGGGGCGTCGTGATCGTCCTGCTCGAAATGCCGGTCGAGGATGACGTGATCGGCTCGCCCCGTGGCGAAATCGTAGACCGAGACCTCCACGTTGCCCCAGTTTGGCTGATTCCGGGTGGCGTCAAAATCGCCGAGCGACCGGACCGACCCCACAATGAGCTTGCCTTTGTACACGATCACGCGCTCGTCCATGAACCACGACCACGCGCCATTGTCGTTGAGTTGGACGAGTGAACCGGCGACATAGTTGGCGGTCTGTTGAGCATCACCAATGACTGCTGTCACGAGGACAAGGAATGAAACGAAGGCAGTCGCGAGTCGACAATTCCAGCTAGCCATTCCGTCCACCTCGACGGCGCCAGTATACCGGCAAAATGCGGTGCAGTGTGCAGAGCGTTCTGCGCGTGAGGGCTTGCGGTGAGATGGGCAATGCTTCAGCGTCTGGTTTAACAAATGGTGATGCGCAACCCCGGAGAGGCTAAGCCTTCTTCCTAGAACTCTCCACTGGAGCAAAGAGCAGGGAAGGCTGATCGGGGTTCAAGCTGATCACCGGCGTGGCCTCAGCCGGCGAAGCGATCTTCGCCAGCTCCGGATACTGCGCGAGCAGCGTCTCCGGCACGGTGACCGGATTGCCGGTGAGCAGGTGAACCAACTGCAAAGCGTTGGCGATGGCCTTGCCCTGGAAGTGGTTGTTGGTGATGACGAAGGTCGCGTCAGCTTGCTGAGCGATGTTCCGGATGCGCTGGGCCCAGGGCTCGAGCTCCTCAGCGCTGTAGAGGTAGTTGTAGCGCTCTTCGGGATGGTCTTCCGAGCTGAACCAGTGCTCGTAGTTGCGGCCGTGCAGGCGGACGTAGCCAACCGGCGCCGTGGCGCGGGCGCTGGGCTCGATGGAGCGCCCGATGACCGGTTGATCGATGTTGCAGAAGCCTACCCCCAGCTCGGCGAGCATCTTGAACACCTCGGGCTGGTTCCAGGAGCTGTGCCGCACTTCCAGCACCAGCGGAAATTCCACGAACTCCACAACCAGCCCGCCCAGGTATTCGCGATTCTCTTTGGTGTTTTTGAAGGACCACGGGAACTGCATGAGTAGCGCGCCCAGCCGACCTTCCGCAAGCAACGGTGCAAGGCCCGCTTTGCAGGCTTTCTCATCCTCACGGTTGGCATTACGCTCGTGCGTGAAGCGCTGCCAGAGTTTGGCCGTGAACTTGAACCGCGGATTGTGCGCGACGCGGCGGATCCATCCCTGCGCCGTCTTCGCAGCGGGCGGATGGTAGAAGCTGGTGTTGATTTCGATGGTGTCGAAGAACTGCGCGAGGTAGCCGGCTTCGTGAAAATCGCGCGGCCGGGAAGCGGGGTAGACGATTCCCGCCCAATCGGCATAAGACCAGCCGGCGGGGCCGACGCGAATTTCTGGCGGTTTGCGCGCCATTTTCGCCTTTTCTTCGCCTATGAGCTTAGCCCCCTTCTGGTTGGATGTCAAGGGGAGGCGGTAAGGCGAAGTGATTTGCGATTTGGCTTGCGCCCTGCGTTCAGAACCGTCTTTGGCGATCAGCCGCCGTTTGTAGTGGCGGTCTACGACCGCCGTCTTTAATCATCAACTGCGTCGGCGCTTTTGAAGCGCCGCTGGAGACGATTTATTCAAGCGAACTCGCCGCTACAGCAGTCCCGGGCCGTCACTGTTCGGCTGGGGCGGGACCTTGGTTGTCACGATAGAGCTGGACGCGGGTGTCCACGGCCACCAGCGCGTCGCGGACGTCCTTGCCCTTGGTGTGATCGGCCACGCCCACACTGAGATCCATTTCGTAACCGGGGACGAGCTTGCGTTTGTTCCAGTCGTCCATTTTCATCAGCAGGCGGCGAACGGCGGCGAGCGCGCCGTGCTTGGCCGTCTCCGGCATGATGACCAGGAATTCGTTGTGCCCGTAGCGGATCAGGATGTCCGTGGGGCGGAAGACGCGCTTGAGCAGTTGCGCCGCCTCCTTTAGGATGCGCTCGCCAGCCTGGAATCCCAGGTTGGTCTCCGCGGCGTCGAGACCCTCGACGCCAAGTTTGACAAAGCTGAGCGTAGACTCCTGGCGGTCGGTGCGCGCCGCCTCGCGGGGAATAATCTCGTCCATGTAGCGCTTGTCGAAGGTGCCGGTTAGAGGGTCGATGAGCGACATGCGCTCAGCCTGGTCGCGGCGGGCAAGCTCGCCCGCGAAATGGCCGCGCGCCCGGCGCAGCGAGCTCCACTGCGCGATGGCGAAGAGGTTGAGAAGGAAGATCAGCGCCACCAGCGCGAACAAAACCAGGCTGAGATGGAGCAGGCTCAGCCGGTAGGCGATCAGGTCCCCGAGGGCGCTCGGATAGAGGAGCTGGACCAGCCCCAAAACCAGCAGCAGATTGACCAGCAGGTTCGAGAGCAGCAGCCAGAGGTTGCGGCGCTCCAGACCGCGCAGGTGCCCCTCGAGCGTCCGCGCGAGAAGGTTCGATGCCTCTTCCATGGATTCTCCTGGTGATTGAGCGGGCTTGTCGGCCTGGATTCGTCGCGGGCAAATAGCGACCCGGGGGCACGCACTCGCCAGCGACCCAGCCTGCCTGGAGACGTTATTCTACCCGGGACGCTTAGTCAAGAAGACCGCATTCCGAGTTGCTCTCCTTGCCAAGGCTGGGTAGAATCGCGGTTCGGCAATTATCCCGGTTTCCCGGCAGGTGATCGATGACGGAATGGAGTGGTCCACTCAAAGTTCGTCCGGCGCGCATTGACGACGCCAAGGAAATCGCCCGCATTTACAACCAGGGCGTGCAGGACCGCACGGCGACGTTTGAGAACGCTTACGTGACGCCCGAAGAGCGCTATCTGTGGCTGGTGGCCCGGCCGGACCGCTATCCGGTGCTGGTGGCGGAAGTCAAGCACACGCTGATGGGCTGGGCATCGCTGACCCCTTACAGCCCGCGCCATTGCTACGATGGCATCGCCGAGCTGTCTATTTATATCGACCGCAGCCTGCGCGGCCACGGCGTCGGCCAGGAATTGATGAAGGCCATGCAGAACGTGGCGCTCGAGAAGGGCTACCACAAGTTGATCGGACGCGTCATGGCGGATAATGAGCCCGCGCGGAAGCTCTGCCAGATGATGGGCTGGCACGAGGTGGGCATCCACGAGAAGCACGGCAAGCTTGGCGGCCAGTGGCACGATCTGGTCTTGGTGGAATTTCCGATTCCGGAAAACCGCAATTAGGTGGGAAGCGGGTAGCACGCACGGGTTCTGCAAGCCCGCGGCCGTCCGCTGTGGGGACGTGAAACAGCCGCCGAATTGCAGAACAACTCTACGCTACAGGACTCATTTTTCCCATGCGTTGGCGTGTAGCCACAATCTGCCGTTTGTTGTGCGCGGCGTGCTCGATCCTGCTTGTCGCGCCGTCGCTTTCCCAGCAGCCGGGCGCGGAGCCGCGCGAGCGGACGCTGCTCTTTGTGGGCGACGTGATGCTCTCGCGCGCGGTGGGGGCTCGAATGCAGTCAGAAGACGACTGGACGTTCCCCTTCACGGAGATCGGCGCGACGCTCGCCGCCGCCGACCTCACGTTCGGCAATTTGGAGTGTCCGGTTTCCGACGTCGGCCGCAATCGGCATCATCTTTACTCCTTTCGTGCTGACCCGCGCGCCCTCGAGGGCTTGAAGTTCGCCGGCTTCGACGTGATGTCGGTGGCCAACAACCACGCATACGATTGGGGCCCGGACGCGCTGCTCGACACGGTGCGGCGGCTGCGCGAGGCGGGCATCCATCCGGTGGGCGGCGGGGCCAACGACCTCGAGGCGCACTATCCTGCCCTCCTTGACCTCGGCGGCCTGCGCGTCGCTTTCCTTGCCTACGTCAATATCGAGCCGAAAGAGGCCACGGCGGCGCCGGACCGGCCCGGCGTGGCGTGGGTCGAGCCCGAGCGCGTCCTGGCGGACATTCGCTTTGCGCGACCGCTGGCGGACCTGGTGATTGTCGGGTTGCACTGGGGAGTCGAATACTCCGCTCGGCCGGGACGCGACCAGACCGAACTCGCCCACCAGATGATCGACGCTGGCGCGGATTTGATCGTCGGTGGGCATCCCCATGTTGTCCAGCCCATGGAGGAGTATCAGGGCCGCTGGATTGCCTACAGCCTGGGCAACTTCGTGTTCGACCAGAGGGATCCGGCCACGCGACGGGCCATCATGCTGCAGGTCCGAGTAGAGGGGAAGCAGATCGCCGGAGTCACGGCGATTCCCATCCGGATCGACCGCTCCTTCCGGGCTATTTTGGCTCCCGCAGAGGAGAGGCTACCGAAGCCCTTCGAGGCCAAAACCCGGGTCGAGGGCAGCTCACTCGGGGCACGATAGTCCACATATTCCCCCTCGGAATTCCTCGCACCACGGCGGCCCCGCCTAGAATCGTGGTATCCTACGCACACGACGCATGGGACACGCATGCCGCAACCGACACGGTGCAGGAGGTGGTTGATGAAATACCTGGGTACGCGTCGAGGAACGGGCCTGGCGCTGGTTCTGGCGTCCGCACTCTTGGCCCTCTCCTGTGGTTCCGGCGGCACGCCGGCGAATTTGATCGGGCCCGGACAAGGCACCACCTACGCATTCATTGGCGATGCTCCACCTGCCGGCAGCAGCATTCTGAGATTCGAAGTCACCCTCAGCCGGGCTGAACTCTGCCCATCAGTCACCACGGCGGGCGAATGCCAAGGGACTCCCGTCACCCTCGTCAGCTCCCCGGTGGATATCGCGCTGGACCAGCTCCAGCTTGCGTCCGCATTCCTGAGTCTGACCAACGTTTCGGCGGGCACCTACGGTGGCGTGCGGCTGACCTTCTCGAACCCCCAACTCAAGCTCCTGCTTGCCGATGGGGCGGTTCAGGAACTGGAGGGTGCGGACTTGCCGCTCAGTCCGACCACCGTCACCCCGGCCTTCGCGAACGCTTTGAATGTGGCGACGGGGGCCAAGGCCAGCTTTCTCATCGACATTAATGTCCAGGATTCTATCCAGACGTCCCAGGGGGTGGTAACCGGAATCGCGCCCGTCGTGAGCCTGGTGCAGCTCTCGGGCACAGCGACGCAGCCGGTGGAAGTACTCACCGACACTACCGGCGCGGTCAGCAGCCTCAGCAAGACATGCCCGACCGGCAAGTTTACGCTGACCGACTCGATGACAGGGCTGGCGGTTGCCGGCGTCCAGTTCGACAGTACAACGGCATTCGACGAAGGCCTGACCTGCGATACCTTGGCGGACAATCAGGTGGTTGAAGCCGACATCGAACTTCGCTCGCCCACGCAACAGACCGCACAGTTCTTCGCCAAGAAAATCGATCTGCTCAGCGAATCGGGGGATGAAGGACTCGAAGGCGTGGTGTTCCAGGTCAACACGCCGACACAGCCTGCGAACATTAGCCAGTTCGTCCTGCTGGTGAATCACGAACAGAACCTCTCCAGCCTGACGGCGGGGAACTTTGTGACCATCAACGCCGATCCCACGAAGGTGGTCTTCAGTATTGAGACGACGAATTTGCTGGTGGATTCGAGTGCGTTCGCCAGCGGGGCCGATCTCTTTGCGGGGCAGACGGTGGATGTGGCGATTACGCCCGGCAGCCTGGTCACTGCGGTTGCCGGCTGCGCCAACGTCTCCGATAATTGCACCGCCTCGGCCGCCACGCTGCGGCTCAAGAAGAGCACCATGACGGCGCGCGTGGGGGGCATCACCGCTCCCAACCTCACGGTGGATACCTTGCCCAGCCTCTTCGGAAGTTTCAGCGTCTCGACTTTCCGGCCGCTCAGCGCGGACTGCCAGTCATGCGCACTTGAGTCAATCACTGTCGTCACTTCTGGCCAGACAGAATTCGAAGACGCCTTGGGCGGTTTCTCCGCCATCCAGGTCGGCGACAACGTGACCGTGCGCGGCCTCCTCATCAAGAACGGGTTTACTGGGCCGGGGCCCGTCCCTCTCGGTTCACCGCAATTGGTGGCAGCGAAGGTGCGCCGCTTGACGCAGTGAGGATCTGAAGCACGCCTGGCGGCGCGCTAGACCCCTCCCCGGGGGCTAGTACGTCAAACCAAAGCCGTACGAGAAGAGGGGATTGTAGTTGGGGTCGCCCTGATGGATCCCGATCTGTTCCATCGAGCGCGGCCAGGAGAAGGATAGTTTGCCAGTGGGTTTGTGGTCCCCAAAGAGCACATCGGCCACACCTTGGCCTTCCGTTCCCGGCAGCCACGCGGCGAGAAATGCATCCGCACTCCCCAAGATGTCCTTGAGGATCATCGGCCGGCCGGAGATGAGAACAACAACTACGGGAACTCCGGCCTTTTTCATGTTGTCCACGGCCTGAACATCTTCCGGCGCCAATCGCAGGTCTTTGCGGTCACCCTGCATCTCGGCGTAGGGCGTTTCACCGATCACGACGATCCCGAGAGATGCTCCTTCCGCCCCGCTTCCGTCCTTCGAGAACGTAACCTGCGTGTTTTTGGAGACAGTGTGGCGGAGGGCGGCCAGAATCGTCGTGCCACCGGGAGTAACGTCGCCGCTCTTGCCCTGCCAGGTGATCGTCCAGCCGCCGCATTGATTCCCCAGATCATCCGCGCTCTTGCCGCCCACATGGATGCGCGGCGACTGCTTTGAGATCGGCAAGGTCCCGTTTTCATTCTTGAGAACCACCACCGACTGGCGTACCAGTTCGCGCGCCACCTGCCGGTGCTCGGGCGAGCCAAAACTCTTCCACAATTTCCGGTTAGCAAGCTGCGAGCGATTTTTGCCGAACAGGCCCATCGCGAATTTCACTCGCAGGATGCGCGTGACCGCATCGTCAATGCGCGACTGGGGGACTCTACCCTCCTGGACGAGCTGCTTGAGCGTCTCGAAAAACTCCTGATAGCGCTCCGGCACCATCACCATGTCCATCCCGGCGTTGATGGACTGCTCGATCTGGCTCTTGCGGTCTCCCGGCAGCTCATCGAGCGCGTTGTAGTCCGAGATTAGGAATCCCTGGAAGCCCAGCTCGTCTTTCAGGATTTCGCTCAGCAGCCGCTTGCTCCCCGAGCACTTCACGCCATTCCAACTGCTGTACGACGGCATGATCGTGCCCACGCCGGCCTGGATGGCCGTGATGTACCCCTGCAGGTGGATGCGGCGCAGCGTGGCCTCATCAACGCGGGTGTCGCCTTGATCCAGCATTCCATCTAAGCCGGTGCCCCACGTCGCGCCGCCATCGCCGACGTAGTGTTTGGCGCAGGCGAGCACGGAGAGAGGATTCGCCAGGTCCTGCCCCTGGAATCCCCTCACCGCCGCCTTGCCGAGCAACGCCGGCATCTCGGGCGTTTCTCCGAAACCCTCATAAGTTCTGCCCCAGCGGATATCCTGCGGGACCGTTACGCAGGGAGCGAAGGCCCAGTTGGCGCCAGTCGCTCGGACCTCTTCCGCGGTGATGCGCGCCGCCTTCTCGACCAGCGTCGGGTTGTGCGCGCATCCCAGACCGATGTTGTGCGGAAAAACCACCGCCCCCAGAACGTTGTTGTGACCGTGTACGGCGTCCATGCCATACAGAATCGGAATGCGCAGCCGTGTCTTCAGCGCCTCCGACTGATACCGGTCAACCATGTCGGTCCAGTCGGCGAGCGTGTTGCCGGCCTGGGGGTCGGAGTCTCCGCCGCTCAGGACCGATCCGAGGTAATACTTCTGAACGTCGCTGAGGTCTTTGATGAACTGTTGGTCCGCCTGCGTCATCTGGCCGATCTTTTCGTCCAAGGTCATCTTGGCGAGCAACTTCCAAACCTCACCATCGTAGGCGGAAAGTGATTTGATCTCAGGAGCGGGCGTGCCGACTCCCCTGGGGATGACTACAACCGTCACGGCGACGGCGCAGAGCAGCAGCAAAGCGCGAAGGAAATAAGAACGTGGCATACGAAACCTCCGTGGTCCGTGCGAGGGGCGAGGGAGAAGGGATTCTCACACCTCCCGCCTGAGCAGGCAAGGGACTCTTACGGTCACAGGGGGGGCTGACAAGGAGCGCTGTGAGCGAGCGATTGAACGGGGTGACCTGACTCCTACAACGCAGACGCTTTCCTCAGATTCGGCAACCCTTTCCCGCAATCCACGGGGGAAGCAACGGAGACGCTCACTGGATCCTCGCTGACTGCCATACGCTGACCTGCCAGCGTATAATATTCCGCAACGATGCGCCCGAAGGAAACATTTGTTGAGAAGCTCCGGATCGCGTTTCTTGTTCTCCTAATCCTAATCGCTCTCCCCATCATCCTTCCGCTCGTGGTCATTGCATTGCTGTTGTCCTTGTTGCATCGAATGGCCGTTCACGCCCTCATCTGGCTCGTCTGGCTCCCGCGAGGGAAAGACATACTGCTTGTGTATTCGGACAGTCCGATATGGCACGAATACATGACAGCCCAAATCCTCCCACTCGTGCAGAGTCGCGCCGTGGTACTCAACTGGTCGGAGCGGAAAGAGTGGCCGAAGTGGTCGCTTGCGGCTCACGCCTTTCGTACCTTTGGAGGGGACCGCGAGTTCAATCCACTGGTTGTTCTGTTTCGTCCGTTGCGCCCCGCGTTGGTTCTCCGGTTCTGGTCGGCTTTCAGGGATTGGAAGCACGGACGTCCAGAATCTGTGGAGGCGATCAAGCGACAGTTGTTGACTGCTCTATAACAAACCCATTTGATCGCTCCGACAATTCACTTCGACGGGCACAGGATTCTGCTTGCTTTAACTCTGGCCGTGCTGGGCCGCGGCGCGCTTCTGCAATTCTTCAGGCGAGACGTCCTCGACGTGCGTGGCGATGTACCACGCGTGTCCGAAAGGGTCTGTGATGCCGCCCATGCGGTCGCCATAAAACTGATTCTGCAGCGGTCGCACCACCTTCGCCCCGGCTACCACAGCTTGGTTGAACACGCGGTCCGCGTCCTCGACATAGAGAAGGATGCTCACCGGCGAGCCGCCGATGGTTTGCGGGCTCTTCGCGCCGATTTCATGATGCTCGTCCGCCAGCATGATTCGCGAGTTCCCGATCTGGATTTCGGCGTGCCCGATTCTGCCGTCTGGCTGCGGCATGCGGAAGAGTTCGGTCGCGCCAAACGCCTTCTTATAGAACTCGATGGCGTTAGCCGCTCCGCTGACAATCAGATACGGTGTCGCCGTGTGGTATTCCTCGGGGATGGGTTTGACTTTGCTCGCCATGATTTTGCTCCTTTGTATTTGAGATTTTGCGCCCTAGAGACTGCAGACCCTTCACGGAGCCTGCCCCGAGCGAATACTACAGATTCTTCGCTGCGCTCAGCGTGACAGCGCCCGCGGGGCATGTGACGCCCAAGTTTGAGTGACAGCCCTAGCTCCCACAAGCGCGGCGGCTGCCCGCCACAACCGGCAAGTTGTGGACTTGCCAGGCGTCAAGCCCGCCCACCACGTTCATAACGTCCCGAAATCCCGCAGCCTTCAGGATGCTTGTCCCGATGGAAGACCGATAGCCGCCTTTGCAGTGCGCGGCAATGGGCTTTTCGCGGTCGAGATCCGAGAGATTCTCGCGCAATTGGTGCAGCGGCTTCAGCACCGCCCGGTCCAGCCGCCCCGTCTCCCATTCCCTCGGTCGGCGGACGTCGATCACCTGCACGGCGTCCGGGCGGTCGCGCAGTTCCTCGTGGAGTTGCAGGACGGAAATCTGTGGCACCTCCGCGAGCGACAGCCCCGCCTGCTGCCATGCGAGAATGCCACCGTCCAGGTAACCCACGACGTTCTCGATGCCCACTCGCGCCAGTCGCACGGCGGACTCTTCCGCGCGCGTCTCGTCTTCGGCGACGACGACCACCTGCGGGCCGATGCCGATCAGCATTCCGGCCCAGGAAGCGTACTCCCCTTGCAAGGCGATGTGCAGCGAGCCCGGGACATGTCCCGCGCCAAACTGCGCGGCGGGCCGCGTGTCGAGCACCACCGCGCCATCAGCTTGTCGTCGAGCCGCCTCGGCTGGAGCGAGCGGGACCAAATGGGGCATCTCTGCCAGACTGGGCGCGCCCGCGCGGTTGATCTCCTTGTCGCGGAAGAAATAATCCGGCCGCTCGGGAAGGTCGGCGGTGACAAGCTTGATGAAGTCCTCGCGGCTCAAAGGCCGCAGCGCGTAATTGAGCCGGCGCTCTTTGCCAATCGTCGAGTGCCGTTCGGGGCTGATGTTGCGCCCGCAGAGCGACCCCGCGCCATGTGCAGGGTAGATTTCCACTGAGTCGGGCAGCGTCATCAATTTCTGGTGCAGGCTGTCGTAGAGCATCGAGGCCAGCTCCTCGGCTGTGCGGCCGGGCGAAAGGTCGGGCCGGCCAACTTCGCCGATGAAGAGCGTGTCTCCGGTGAGCACGGCCCAGGGTCGGGGCGAACGATCCAGGTCGGTCACCAGCACCGAGATGCTGTCCACGCTGTGTCCCGGCGTTTCGAGAAAGCGCAGCACCACACGCCCCAGGCGGAGCTCGCCGCCGTCCTCGACCGCCACATGCGAAAACTCCGCACCGGCTTGCACGCTGAGAAAGATCTTCGCGCCCGTGCGCGCGGCGAGTTCCTGGTGGCCGGAGACGAAATCGGCGTGCATGTGCGTCTCGATGATGTAAGCGATCTTCAGGCCGTGCTTCTGGGCCTCTGCGAGGTAAATCCCCACGTCGCGCTGCGGGTCCACCACCGCGGCGAGCCCTTCGGAGCCCAGCAGGTAGGACGCGTGCGCCAGACAGCTTAGGTAGAACTGCTCGAAATACATCTCTGCACCTCGAGGAAGTCAATCGAGCACCAGACAAATTGTCACACACCGGCGGGTGGTTGTCTAGGTCTCCTCTGACCAGCAATGGAGTCGCGCCCTTGGACAGCCTGGCAAGGCGGTTTACACTCAGAGGCATTTCGAGGGGGGCAAGAGATGGCTTCGCGCGCCGTAGGCCCGCTAATCCGCACCGTTATCTTCACCGTCCTTGCGCCGGGGACGGTGACCATCTACGTGCCCTACCGCTTGTTGCCGGGCGGCGACTTCGATCTGGGCGCGGCGCGATACGCCGGCATCCCGCTCATCGCCTTCGGGGCGGCTGTCTACCTTTGGTGCGCCTGGAACTTCGCTTGGGTAGGGCTCGGAACGCCCGCGCCCATCGACCCTCCGAAAAAGCTCGTGGCGCGCGGACTGTATCGTCATATCCGCAATCCGATGTACGTCGGCGTCCTGAGCATTCTGTTGGGCGAGAGTCTTTTCTTTGAGTCGCTCCGGGTGCTGGGGTTCGCCCTGTTTGCGCTGGTCGCTTCGCATCTCTTCGTGATTTGCTACGAAGAGCCCACCCTGCGGCGTAAGTTCGGCGCCGACTACGAAGACTACTGCCGCACCGTGCCGCGTTGGATTCCATGCTGGAAGGACCGCCGGCCGCAAGGATGACGGGCCAGCGTTGATGACTTCCCGTTTTCAGCCGCGGAGGCGCGGCATGCAGCGGGACTCCCGCTGGCTTGACAACCACTCATTTTTGAGGCATTCTAGCGTATAAAATGAGGCTATATGAGTACCTCGAGAATTCAACCCGTTCTGACCAAAGGCGAGTCGGATCTTGTCGACCAGGTTGCTGAACTGACCCACACCAAGCGGACCGAGGTCATCAAGAACGCCCTGGGGGTTTACCACTGGTTCGTCCGCCAAGCCCTAACTGGCGCTCGTGTGATCGCGCGCAAGCCGACCGGTGAGGAAGTGTCGCTCGAAACGCGCGAGCTCGCCTCGCTGGAAGGCAAGGGCAACAAGCTGTCGCCCGAAGAGCTGGGTCTGCTGGCAAAGAAGCTGGCTGCTGCGAAAGATCCCCTCGAGGCGGCCCGCCTGAAAGAGCGCCTCACCCGCGGCTTCTACGGTATCTGACCTCGCGCTCCTCTCCCTCTCCCTCCGGGAGAGGGTGTCAGTCAGCACACTGACGGGTGAGGGATCCCGGCGCGCATAGAGCGCCGCTACAGCCGAACCAAATGCCCAAGGTCCGCCGCCAGAACATCCCGCCCGCGCTTTTTCAACATTTACTTGATCGCATTCAGTCGCGAAGGATCAGCGCCGATCAACTCACACTGCTTGCCCGCTGGCTCGATACCGAACCCGAAGTCCCCGAGGGTGAGTGGTACAAACGCTTCTCCAGGATGACCGTCTGCGGCGAGGGCGAACTGATCAAAACCTTCCTTCTCCCCGGCCAGCAACCCAAAGGCAAGCGCGTTGCGTAGGGGAGCGCCCCGCCCCCGCTGTAGCGGCGCTCTATGAGCGGCGAGCGAGGTAGCGTGGACATGTTTTGTATGTCCGCCGATTGCAGTTGGGAATTTCGGAAGACCCGCAGAGTTGAAGACCAACTCCGCGCTACCCTGCTATCTGGCTGTGGCTTTAGGATTTGTTGCCAAGTAACCGTCGATGTCCTGACTTCGCGACGTTGGCGAAGAAGACGTTTAATTGATTCTAACAATACCTCTCGGTGGTGGACGAGCCTCGCGCAGATTTCGCCCGCTTCCTCGTGAACCGAGCTGAGCGGGTCGCGCATACATCGCGTTTTGTGCGATGTGTGCGCACGGTGGGCACGGCAAGCCGTGCCCCTACGGCTTCCCGAATCCCGAACCCCCACGGATCACACAGGGCTTGCCTGCTCGGAGCGGAGTGCTTGGTCCACGGTTAAGATACCATTCCTGATGGCCATGCAAGCGCGCAGGAGGTGCAGCTCGAACATCATCTCATCGTGGGGAAACTCCTGCCGGATGAGCTGGCGCAGCTTGTCGAGCTTGTCGGGCGGCATATTTGCCTCGCTGGCGACTTTCTCGCAATCGAAGAAGCGCATGGCAGCCTCCGTCGTACCGCTGGGGGCGCGACGACGTCCATCGGCAGTCCTCTAATCCCGAATCCCTAATCCCGAATCCCTACCTTTTCCAACTCCGCGCCGGTCGCGGCCGAGACTTCCTCATGCAGCGAATTGCCGTGGGCGTCCATGGTGACGATGGCGGCGAAGTCCTTGGCCTCGAAGACCCACATGGCTTCCGGGACGCCGAGTTCTTCGAGCAGGTAGACGGCATGGACTTTGGGCAGGCAGCGCGCGTAGAACTGCGCCGCGCCGCCGATGGCGTGGAGATAGACCGCGCCGCATTCCTTGAGCGCGGCGAGGGTTTTTTTGCCCATGCCGCCCTTGCCCATCACGGCGCGAATGCCGAAGCGCTTGATGATGTCGGCTTGGTACGGTTCTTCGCGAATGCTGGTGGTCGGCCCGGCAGCGTTGGTGCGCCAGCGGTCGCCCTCTTTGAGCATCACCGGGCCGCAGTGGTAGAGGATAGCGCCGCGCAGATCGACAGGGGACTCGTGATGCATCAGGTAGGTATGAGCGCCGTCGCGGCCGGTGATGAGCGGCCCGTTGATGAGCACCACGTCGCCGACCTTGAGCGCGCGGACTTTCTCTTCCGAAAGCGGCGGCTCCAAGCGAATCTCTCTCCCGGACACCTGGAACCCGGCACCCGGCACCAGTTTTTCCACGGGCCGCTCGGGATCGCGGTAGAGCCACTTCTTGATGGCACCCGATTCGGCATCGAGCAGCACACCCAAGCGTCGAAACGCCCAGCAATCGTAGGCGACGGAAACGAAGAACGACGCGGGCAGGCGGTTTGCGGCGGCGATCTTGCACCCGATGAGCGAGGCCTGACCGCCAAAGCCCATCGTCCCCACGCCGAGCTTGTTGGCTTCTTCCATGATCTGCGCTTCGAGCTTGGCGAGCGTCGCGTCGGGATTCACGTCGTCGAGCGAGCGGAAGAGTTGGAGTTTCGCGTGATGGTATCCACCGGCGCGGTCGCTGCCGATGCAGACGCCCACAGCGCCCGGCGCGCAGCCCAGACCCTGGGCTTTCCACACCGCGTGCAGGATGCACTTGCGCACGCCGTCCAGATCGCGGTCGGCGCGTCCCAGATGGTCGAGCATGCAGGGCACGGAATACTGCGCGTTGGTGTTCTCGC
>JAIQGB010000508.1 GCA_020072905.1 Terriglobia bacterium
AAGGCAACGGCATCGCTCTCGACACCTCGGGCAATGCGTATGTAACCGGCGTTACCAATTCTTTCACCGTCCCGTTCCCGACCACGGCGGGTGTGCTCCAGCCCGCCTGCGCCGTGGACGGGTTGGGAGTCTGCCAAGGCGATGCGTTTGTCTCCAAGCTCGACGCGACACAATCTGGCGCGGCTTCATTGCTTTACTCGACTTACTTTGGGGGAAGTGGCGCTGAAACGGGAAATGGGATTGCCGTGGACACCTTGGGTAATGCCTATATCACGGGGTACACGAACTCAACCCAATCATCTGTTCCCACGCCGTTCCCCACACTCGGCGGCCCTCAAAGTACGTATGGCGGAGGGAACGCGGACGTTTTCGTGACCCAGCTGAATCCCACCGCTACTGCCTTGGTCTATTCTTCCTTCTTAGGCGGAAGTGACGCGGACCTTGGCAAGGGCATCGCCGTCGATCCATTTGGAAGTGCGTATGTGACCGGGCAGACCTGCTCGACGAACTTTCCGACGAAGCGTCCGCTGCAGGCCACGCCCGCCGGAAACTGCGACGCCTTTGTCGCCAAGATCCGCGTGGGGCCGGACATCGACATTAAACCAACCACTTTGGACTTCGGCGCCCAGGCAGCGGGTACTCCCACCGTTCCGCCAAAGACCCTTACGATCGCGAGCATCGGGGAGGCGCCGTTAGATATCACTGCCGTTTCCGTCACGGGCATCGACGCCGCTGATTTTGCCATCGACCCAAGCAACTGCCTGGCGTCTTCACCCTTGGCCGTGGATGCATCCTGCACAGTCAGCGTTACTTTCACCCCGCCGTCATTGGGCCCAAAGACCGCAAGTCTACAGATTACCGACAACGTGGACTCCGGGACGCATACTGTAAGCCTAACCGGGTCAGGAGGAGCGCTCGGTGTTGCTCCGAGGTCCCTGACGTTTCCTGACCAGGGCGTGGGCACCACGAGCATTTCTCAGACCGTGACCATGAGCAACGTGGGAACGACAGCGATCACCATCTCCTCAATCGCTGTCAACGGCGACTTTTCCCAGGCCAACCAGTGCACTACCGCCATCAACAACATTCTTCAGCCAGGCGCGACTTGCACCATTGATGTGACGTTCACTCCCGTGGCGTCTGGGACTCGCAACGGGACCCTCACGATAACGGACTCGGACCCCAGTAGCCCCCAGCTTGTTTCCCTTAGTGGAAACGGCACCGCTCCGGCAGTATCGCTACTGCCGGCTGCCCTGTCGTTCCCCGACACCAACTTCGGGGTCACCAGCGCGCCTCTGGCGGTCACGCTCAGCAACACGGGCAGCTCGGTCCTGCTGATCAGCAGCATTGCGACGACCGGTGACTTTGCAAAGAGCGATCAGTGCGGGGCTTCTCTGGTAGCAGGAGCAAGCTGCACGATCAACGTAACCTTCACCCCGACAGCCCTTGGGAATCGTTACGGGACACTTACCGTCACGGACAATGCGGGGAACAGCCCCCAGGTTGTCCAGTTGGCCGGGAATGGCTTGACGGGACCGGTGGCCAGCTTCAGCCCAACGTCGCTGATCTTCGCAAACCAGCCTGTGAATACCACGAGCAGCCCGCAAACGGTGGTTCTGTCAAACTCCGGCACCGCCACGCTCAACATCGCAACCATCACCGTTACCGGCGTGAATAGCGGGGACTTCGCGCAGACGAACAACTGCGGCGTCGCGGTACCAGCAGGAGGCAACTGCGCGATCGAGATTACCTTCAGCCCGACTGCTTCAGGGACGCGATTAGCGGCGATTGCACTCGCCGATGACGCCGGCAGTGGCCTTCAGTCCGTAGGCCTGAGCGGCGCAGCGGGCTTGGCTCCCTGGGTCACTGTCTCGCCGGTCAGCCTCTCGTTCCCCGACACCAAGGTGGGGGTCACGAGCGCGCCGCTCACGGTGACGCTGACCAACTCGGGAAGTGCCACGCTCCTGATCTCGAGCATCGCCACCACGGGCGATTTTGCGAAGAGTGATGCATGCGGAAGCTCAATCGCAGTGGGGGCCAGTTGCCAAATCAATGTGACTTTCACGCCCACTGCGGTCGGGAACCGTTACGGCACGCTGACCATCACGGACAACGCTGCTGGCAGTCCCCACGTCGTGCAGCTGGCCGGGAACGGCTTGCCAGCGCCGGCGGTGAGCCTCGCCCCCACCAGCCTGACGTTCCCTCAACAGACCGTGAACACGACGAGCAGTGCTCAGTCCGTAGTGGTCACCAACTCGGGCACGGCGACGCTCAACATCGCGGGCGTCGCGGTTGCAGGAACCAACAGCGGAGACTTTGCGGTCTCCTTGTCGACCTGCGGCGCCACCCTGGCGGCAAGCGCGAGCTGCCCCGTCAATATCACATTTACACCCTCGGCAGCCGGGACGCGGGTAGCCTCGCTGACCATCACCGATGACGCCGCGAATAGCCCGCAGAGCGTGGGACTGAGCGGATCCGGCGTCGTCGCTCCCGCCGTGACGCTTTCAGCCAGCAGCCTCTCTTTCCCTGACACCCCGGTCGGCGTAACTGCTGCCGGCCAGACGATCACCCTGACGAACTCCGGCAGCGCGACACTGCTGATTACCAGCATCGCCACGACGGGCGATTTCGCCAAGAGCGACCACTGCGGCGCCTCCGTTGCCGCCGGCGCCAACTGCACGATAACCGTCACCTTCACCCCGACCGCAGCCGGCAATCGGTACGGGACGCTGACCATCACCGATAATGCCGCCAACAGTCCCCAAGTGGTGCCGTTGGCTGGGAATGGCCTGCCCGCCCCCATCGTGACCTTGGCGCCGCCGAGTTTGACTTTCACCGATCAGCCGATCAACACCACGAGTGGTTCGCAATCAGTCCAATTGACCAACAGCGGCACCGCCTCGCTGACCATTACAAGCGTGACTATCACGGGTGCCAATCCCGGCGATTTCGCTTTGGTTAGCACTTGCAGTGGCACGATCCAGCCTGTCTCGGCCGGTGGGCAACCCTGCACTATGACCGTGACATTCACGCCCACAGCCGCGGGGGCGAGGTCAGGAGCTATCACCCTTGTCGACAATGCCCCCAACAGCCCGCAAACGGTGCCGCTGAGCGGCAATGGAATTCTGCAGCCGGCCGTCAGCTTTAATCCTACAAGCCTGACGTTCCCTGCCCAGTCAGTCGGCACACCCAGCTCCGCGTCGCCGGTGACGCTGACCAACTCGGGCCTTGGGCCGCTGACTATCACGGGAATCGCGATTACCGGAACCAACGCGGCGGATTTCTCGCAAACGAACAACTGCTCGACAGTCGCGGCCGGCCTCACCTGCACCATTAACGTGGTCTTCACTCCAAGCGAGGCGGGAACTCGCCTGGCGGCATTGACCATTACCGACAACGCTCCCGGCAGCCCGCAGAGCGTCCCGCTGACCGGCGGGGGTTCTACGGGAGTGGCAAACTTTACGCTTTCCGTCAACCCCACGACAGCGGCGGTCTTCGCAGGAGCCATAGCAAATTACACGCTGACCCTCACCCCGGTAAACGGCTTCAATGCCAAGGTCAACCTGACCTGCACGGGCGCGCCGCGCGCCGCTGCTGC
>JAIQGB010000419.1 GCA_020072905.1 Terriglobia bacterium
CAGAGTCCTGGGCAATTCAACACCTCGCAACAGCCTTCCGGGGTCTGCCCGCTACGCCGTGGCCTGCACTCCGACTCTTAGCGACGGGATTTCTGGGCCAACACTTCAGAGAAAACCGGGATCATCTCATCGTGGATGAGCCCATTGGAGGCGAAGATCTCATCCGTCTGCAGGTTGAAGGGACCTCCGGCGAGACTGCTGACTCGCCCGCCCGCTTCCTGGACCAGCAGTGATCCCGCCGCCTTGTCCCAAGGGTTGAGCTTTAACTCCCAAAAACCGTCGAAGCGGCCCGCCGCGACGTAACAGAGATCCAGCGCCGCCGACCCGGGACGGCGGATGCCGTGCGAGAGGAGCGTGAAGCGAAAGAAGAGCTGCGCGTTCAGGTCGTGGTTGGAATCAAAGGGTGGAAAACCCGTGGCCAGGAGGCTCTCGGAAAGGTTCGCATTCTTCGACACCGCAAGTCGCTGGCCGTTCAGAAACGCGCCCGCGCCTTTCTCCCCCGTATACAACTCCTCGCGCGTGGGGTCGTAGACCACCCCGGCGATCACTTCGCCGCGGTATACGAGGCCCAGCGTGACGCAGAAAACCGGAAAGCCGTGCGCGAAATTCGTCGTTCCGTCCAGCGGATCAACGTACCAGCAATAGTCGGATTCGATGCGTTGCCCACCGCCCTCTTCACCCACCACGGCGTGCCCCGGGAAATGCTTTTGGAGCCGCCCGACGATCAGCGCCTCAGAGCGGCGGTCGGCCTCGGTGACGAGATTCGAAGGGCTCTTGTAGGAAATCTCGAGAGGACTCTTGAAGAACTCGGCGACCAGCGCGCCGGCCTCGCGCGCGATCTCGACGGCGGATGTCAGGTAATCCGGCATAATCTCGAAGGGCAGCCCGTTGGCCTCACACCAACTTCGCCCCTATTTCCTTGCCTCCACGAGGACGTGTGTTTGTCCTTCGCCTTCGGCCCAGACGGCCCCGTCTTCAAAGTACTCCTTCTTCCAGATGGGGACGATCTGCTTCAGCCGGTCAATCGCGTAGCGGCAGGCTTCGAAAGCCGCGGCGCGATGCGCGGAAGTCGCGACGATCGCCACACTCGTCTCCCCGATTTCCAGGCGGCCGAGCCGGTGAATCATGCCGACGCGGTCAATCGGAAACTTCCCGCGAATCTCCCGGCCGATTTCCTCCATTTTGCGTAGCGCCATCGGCTCGTAAAGAGCGTCTTCCCGCCGCGCGAATGGTTGCGAACGACTCCCTCGAAGACCACCGCGGCGCCGTCCTCGGGAGCCGTGAGTTGCCGGGCGAGATCGTGGGTAGGGATGGGGTCGCGAGTGAGGCGAAAGAAATCGTCGCCGGCGCCGCCGCTCACGGGAGGCATAAAAGCCACCTCATCGCCTTCGCGCAGAATAAGGGAGGGCTCGGCAATTTCCTGGTTGACGGCGGTGAGCAGCGAGCCGGCCAACTCGCGCAGCCGGGGGAAGCGCTGCTCGTAGCGGCGCCGCAGATCCGCCAGACGCTCGCCTTCCGCGATTTCCACCTGCTCGCGGTCGAAGCCCGTGAGGTCGTTCGCCATGCCGAAGAAGAGCACGCTGACTTTCATATTCTCTGCGTTGCGGATCCTTGCGGTCTGCGCAGCCACTCAGTAGCCGGCGGCGGTCACGCCGCCCTACAGTGCCGCGACAGCGCGCCGAAGAGCTTCCGTCCCCTGGTTGATGGCCGCGCCGACGGCGTCGCGTTGCTCGGCCGCCTTCTTCCGGTCCTGGCGGGCCGTCGCCTCTCGCACACCCGGAATGACCTCCGCGGAATATCCAGTATATACGCCCGGGGCGTAGACGGCATGCCGAAACCATTGACGCAACGGGCATGGAAGGACTCGGCGGGGCCGGGCGCGCACCCGCGCGCACCGCAACAGCAACGGAGTCCGCTCGGGCGGTCGGTATCAGCCTTCCACGCGGATGCGCTTGAGGACCGCCTCGCCGCGGCGTTCGTGCCGAAGCCATTCGATGGTCTCATCCAGCACCGCCCGCATGGCTTCCAGCACTTCGATCGTGGCGTTGCGCAGATGGCGTCGGGGCCGCTTCCCCGCGGGGAATTCCTGCCGGAAGAGCGGCAACACCTCCCGCATCAACCACTCCGCGCAGGAAGGGACGTTTCGCGGCGCGCCTTTACGCCGGGCGCGTGGCCTGCGATTCTGTTTCCGGTTGGGCATTGTTCCTCCCTAGGACAACAATCAGTTCGCCGTCCTTAACGCGAGCGCCGAGGGGCTCGCAATGGGCCATCCGCTGCGGCAAGCCCACGTGCCGCTTGTAACCGCCCACGCGGATGACCAGTTCATCGAGCTTCTTGTAAAGGTCCACCTCTTCGCTCGTGACAAAGGGCAGCCGGAGGTGGAGTTCATAGTTGCCGTTCACTTTGCGAAACCCATAGGGAGCCTCGTCGAAGTAGCGGTTGGCCGGGTCGCGCGACCCATACAACGCGCGACCGAGCGCTCTGAGCCGCCCGACGCCCAGGACTTCGTCGTCGAACATCGGCACGCGCCAGACGGGCACGGGTGCGAAGAATTCCTCTACGCTCTCGACCCAGCGCTCCTGCGTGTCCTTCCAGGTGCTGAAGAAGCCTCCCTGCGCTTCCGGCGGCAGGATGCGGTTGACGATCACGGCGTCGACCGTCAAACCGTAAAGGCAGAAATAGGTGAAGGCGCGCTGCGTCTCCTTGAAGACAACCTTTTCCGGATTGGTCACTAGACGCACCGTCGTCACTTTCGGGTCGGCGAGCAGCTTGTCGATCCCGGAGAGTTTGCGGTGCAGCGTTTGCAGGTTCTCGAAGTACTCCTCCTGGGGAAGCGGCACGCCGGTGAAGGTGCTGAGCATCGGCCGCACCATCTTGGCCACGCGCCGCTCGAGCTTGAAGATCTTCGCCATGTACCACGCGAGCGTAGTGGGGATGCTCACGAAGCGCAGGGACTCGCCGGTGGGCGCGCAATCGAGCAGAATGACGTCGAAGCTCTTCTCGCGCACGTACTGGTTTACGTAGAGGAGTGAACTGACTTCCTCCATGCCGGGAAACACCGCCAGTTCCTCGGCCAACACCTGCTCGAGCCCCGAGACATTGAGGAGCGCTGAGACATAGCCGTAAACCGAGTCCCAGTGGCGGGAGATTTCCTCCTGAACATCGACCTCCTGGATCCAGAGGTTCTTGGTCACATTCACAAGCTGGCCGGCGCGGAGTTCCATCAGCGGCTTGTCGAGATCGAAGGCGTCGCTCAAGGAGTGCGCAGGATCGACGGACATGACCAGCGTGCGGTAACCGCGACGAGCCAACTCCAGCCCAGTAGCTGCGGAAATGCTGGTTTTGCCCACGCCGCCCTTGCCGGTGTAAAGAATCATGCGCATGACTTCATGTCCTCCGGCCCGAGGGCCTCCTCAAGGGTCAGCTTAGCACTGCATCCGACCACCTTCAATTTTGGATGCAAACGAACCCGCTCAGGCTGGTATGCTGGCCGCAACCATGGCAAAGGTTGTGTTGGTCGGAAAAGACTGGCAGACGCGCGCCTTGTTGCGCGCCCAGCTCATCGAGGAAGGGTTGGAGGTCGAGGCGTTCGAAACCATGCGCGAGGCGCTCGCAACGTCGGAAGCGCCCGCATTCCGACCCTCGCTGCTGATCGCGGACCTCTACTCGAGCGGAGACCCCGGCGCCGAGATTGAACAGCTCGCAGCGTGGACGGCGCAGATCCCCATCTGGATCATCGCCAGCCAAAGCCTTCTGGCCGAACCGCAACTGAAGAGTCGAGGATTCGAATTGATCCTCGTGCGCCCGATCGACGTGGGAGAGCTGGTGGAGCAGATCAAGCGCCGCGTTGAAGCGTAGCGCCGGACTTTAGTTAAGCAGGGTGCTCACTGGAGGCGTGCGCGATATTCAGACGTTGAAAAACACCAGGTAGGGCTCACCGCGGTTCTCCCGCCACAGCATCACCGCCAACTCGCGCGCGTAATAATCGCCCCACATGGACGATTCCCCGCAAGGGATCTTGCGGCCGGGAGGGATGTAATCCCATCCGTTCGGGCGGTGATAAACCGAATGCAGAATCAACCCCTGATGTGCGGGATCGCGCGATAGATAAGGGTCGTCGAAGAGCGCATTCAAAATCGTCAGCGCCGCCTGGCGATAACGCGCGCCATCGGCGTCTCGTTTTTTCCAGGCAATCAGGTAGCTGCCCAGGCGCCACAGCGCCTGCGCCGCGACGGCGGCCGCTGAGCTGTCCACGGGCTCGTGGTCATTGAACGGGTCGCTCGGTTTGCTAAAGTAATCGCCCAAACGCGCGAGACCCGGCGCTCCGGTGTCCCAATAGGGAATGCCATCGGTCGGAGTCTGCGCGACATAGTAATCGCACGTGGCTTCCGCGGCGCGCAGTAGCGTGGCTTCGACTTTCTCCCGCCCGCCCAGCGCCGCGAGTTCCTCGTCCGCCACGGTCGTCAAGTATTCCAGCTCCTCGGCGAAACCGCACATTACCCACGCAAGACCGCGCGTCCAGGTGGTGAACGGCGAGTAGCCCTGCTGGGTGTTCGGGCAACGGTAGACGCCATTCTTGTCGTCGAAGACGGATTCATGCGCCACCCGCCCGCGCACATCGTAAGCGTCGCGGCCTTCACCGT
>JAIQGB010000420.1 GCA_020072905.1 Terriglobia bacterium
GTTGAATCTCGATTCCTTCGACCGTCACTTGACGATTGGGCTCACGCAGACAACTCTGGACCAGTATCCCTGGGCTGAAGTCCACTACCCACGTGATGTTCGTGCCTGTTCGAATACCATACGAACCGCCCAACGAAAGCCGTAGCCCTGCGCAGGGTAGTGCAGAGTCTCGCATCCCAGAGACTCTGCGGCTTGTAACGCAGGCTGGCGCACACCGTCGCTCTTAACGGTCCGCGATTTCGCAAGGCGACCTGTTCCCAGGGCATGGGAGCCCCCTGAATCGAGGAGGAACAAGACCCGCCCCTTCGGGACATCGCACACCCCACAAATCGGAGGTCCGCGCCAGCCGTCCATGCGCTCCATGGTCGGCCGCTTCACTCTTCTCTAGCGATGCCTGGCTCCGCCATTGACGAAGTCTCGCCGCGCACGTACCATGCGGATTTATGACACTGGGAGACGCGCTGATTTCCGTTTGGCGGCAGGCGCTCGAAGAGGGCCGGGAGGCCGTCGCGCTCGGAGGCGAAAGCTTCCCCGTCAACCTCACGCGCGCCAAGAAGCTGCGCACCGTCGAATTCCGGTTCGGCGAGCAACGCTTGGACGGCATCGAGCAAAACCCCCTGACCGGCTCGCGCTGGGCGCAACTGGCTCGCGAGGGAAAGCGCATCATGCAGTTCAGCGTCAACCGCCGCTACGTCGCCAACGTCTCGGAAGGCAAGCTGCTCCGTTACCCCGCTTGGCGCAGCCTCAACCTCCCGGAATAGCCTCCGGCTGTGTCTTTTCCGCTTGCCTGCGGCTTCTCGAGTGACCGTTGAAACGGGCTGGCAGCGCGCACCGTACATGGATAGCGCGTCCATCGCCGTGCTGGAGCATTCTGGTCGCTCAGAGTAACATCCAGAGACGCCTCAACACCTCAGCTCGCGCTGCCACGGCCTTCCTGGTGTGGTGGGAGGCCCCTTCCGGATCGTGAAGGGCACGCGCCATTCGTCGTGATCATCTAATCCCTGTTATTTCAATGGGTTACGCTTTGGCGGCGGCTTTTGGACTTCGCCCCGCCTCACTTTGCGGTGCAAAGCCCGACGGCGCATCTGGCACTTTAGTAGGACCTGAGTACTAGTACCTTCGTGCTCTTGGCAGCCGCGCCGTCATCACCGACAATGAAGTCGCAGAGATGAGTGAGGAGGCCGGCAGATGTTGCTTCAAGTCATTGTGGCGATCGCGTGGCTGGTTTGGCTGTGCTCAGGCACAACAGGCGTCAAACAAGGGTTCATGGTGGGAGCCCTCCTTGTCGTGGGGCTCGCTGTGAAGCAGTTCCTGGATTTCTACTGGAAACCCAAAGCGGCGGAAGCAGAGAAGCCTCAGCGTGGAGCTCAGAGACCCCAACCCTTTTCTCTTTCGGCGCGGTCTCGTCGCGGGAGCCTGCCGTCGCCCAACTGGAACGTTTCGCGTTACGGAACCGATCCCGACGCGTGAGCCTCTGGCCGCCTCACTCGCCGAGGCTGCCCGAGCAGCACGGCGAGCTGGAGACGCGAAAGGGGTTTCTACTTCAACTCCTTCTCGTTCTTCCCCACTAGCAAGACTTTCCCTTCCCCCCTGAAGGCGGCCCCGGGGGGCCGCCTCTACCCTGAGGCCTTCGGTTCCTCCTGTACCCATGCAGGTCCGAGGTTGGCGGCCGCGTACATGACACTTCTTGGCATCAAGCGGAGCAGAATCACCAGCAGCTTGTAGCGCCAGCCAGGAACGACAAACAGGTCGCCACGCCGAAGGCCAGCAAGCGATGCCTCCACCACGTCTTCGGCCGACGTCCACAAGCTCCGCGGGACGAGCCTGCGGTCGAACCCCATGACGTCGTGGAACTCTGTCAAGGTGTAGCCGGGACAAAGCGCTTGGACGCGCACCGGCGAGCGGGCGTTCTTCAGCTCCAGATAGAGCCCCTCGCTGAAGCCATTCACCCACAACTTGGTCGCGTAATAGCTGGTGTTGCCCGGGCGGCAAACGAATGCCGCCACGGAGGAGACGTTCACCACCGCGCCGCCTCCGCGCGCGGTCATTCCCTTGAGCGCCGCGTGAGTCAGGCGCACCGTGGCCAGCACGTGCAGGCGATGCATGTCGTCCTGGGTCTCGCTGGGCGTCTCCCAGAACCGACCCTTCGCCCCGAATCCGGCATTGTTGAGCAGGAACTCGAGATTCTCCGCGCGCTCAATGCGATCTTCAACGGCCTTCAGACCGGAGTCTTGCGTGAGGTCTGCCGGCAGCACTTCCGCCCGGACGCCGACGCTGCTTTGTAGTTCCGCGGCAAGCGCTTCCAAGCGCTCCCTCCGCCGCGCCACTAGCACCAAGTCGTAGCCTTCGCGAGCGAGCCGGCGCGCGTATGCTGCGCCAATGCCCGCCGAGGCGCCCGTCACTAGCGCCAGAGGCTTCGAATTCGCCATGCTCCGCCCTCCTCTATCCCCTAACCGGGGCAGGATTATGCCACACGGCCCCATTGAGGCACAGGCTGGTAAGATAGGGGAATGCGTTGCCTCGCTCAGGTCTTCGCCTTCCTCGTCTGCGCTTCTGCGCTCGCCCAGGGACCCGAGAATATCCTGCTGGTCGTCAACCAGGACTCGAAGGCTTCCAAGGCCGTGGCCGCGTATTACCGAGCGCAGCGCAACATCCCATTACAGCAGGTCTGCTCGATCAAAACCTGGGACGAAGAGGAAATCGACCGGGAGATTTTCGACAAGGAGATTCGCCGGCCAATCCTAAACTGCTTGGAGCGCGGCAAGCTCCAGGACCGCGTTCTCTATATCGTCTTGACCAAGGGCGCGCCGCTCAAGATCAAGGCTGACGAGCAGGAAAACGAGCGCGCCAGCGTGGACTCTGAACTCACGCTCCTCTACCAGGACCTCCTCGGCAAGCCGCGCGTGTCACGCGGCAGCGTGCCCAACCCCTATTTCGCCGGGCATCGGGGCGGAAAGCTCGTGCGCTTCAGCCACCGGGAATTCCCCATCTATCTAGTGACACGCCTGGACGGCTACGACCTCGCCGACGTGCGCGCGCTGATCGACCGCGGCTTGGCGCCTTCGCGAGAAGGCCGGTTCGTTCTGGACCTCTCGTACAACGACAACGCGACGGGCAACAACTGGCTGCGCGAAGCGGCGGAGAAGCTCCGGGAAGCTGGCGTCCCCGCTTCACGCATCCTGCTCAACACCTCCCAGGTATTCGTGACCGGCGAGCAAGACGTCCTGGGGTACGCGAGCTGGGGCTCCAACGACCACGCGGACCCTTCGCGATTTCTCCACAACACGTGGATGAACGGCGCGTTGCTGGCGGAATTCGTTTCGACGGACGCCCGCACCTTCGAGAAGCCGCCAAAAAAATGGACCATCGGCAAGTGGAGCGATCCGCCCCTCACCTTCTTCGCCGGGTCACCGCAGTCGTTGATTGCCGATTACATTCACGAAGGCGTGACCGGGGCGGCAGGATACGTCGATGAAGCTGTATTGGCAGATCCACCCGGCGCGCGAGGCCAACCAGGCGGTGAACACCGCGCAGATCGCGCTGTTCCTCAACCGCATGGCGTGGAAATACCAGGGCTGGCTG
>JAIQGB010000507.1 GCA_020072905.1 Terriglobia bacterium
CGGCAATATCAGCCAGATCTTCGGGGAACTGCCCTGCGCCGCAGTTCTCAATTGACGGGAAAGGCGGAATGGAATATGTTTGGTCTCTGCCCAACGCATCCCTCGCCAGGCGCCCCGGGCCATGTGAAGATCAAACCGGAAAGCCTGTTCGTTCCCCAAACTCGTGATTGCGTCTCACCCCGGACCCGCGCTCATGGAGCACTAAGGAGCACCTGAAGCATGCAACAAATAACTCATGATGTGTTGATTCTCGGGACGGGGCTCGCCGGGCTGCGCGCCGCCGTGGAAATCTGTATCAGAACGCGGGGCAGTGCCGACATTGCGATCGTGTCGAAAGTACAGGTCATGCGCTCGCATTCCGTGTGTGCGGAGGGGGGCACTGCCGCGGTGATGCGCCCCGAGGAGGGGGACAGCCTTGAGTTACACGCCTGGGACACAGTAAAAGGATCGGACTTCCTCGCCGACCAGGACACCGTGGAACGATTTGTGAGGACCTCGCCGGATGAAATCCGCCTCCTCGAGCATCGGGGAGTCCCCTGGTCGCGCCGCGAGGACGGCCGAATCATGCAGCGGCCGTTTGGAGGGCACTCCTTTCCGCGCGCGTGCATGGCGGCCGACAAGACCGGCTTCTTCGAGATGCAGGCCCTCTACGACACCCTCCTGAAATACAACAACTTCAAGCGCTACGACGAATGTTTCGTCACTTCCCTGCTCCTCGATGACGGACGCTTCGCGGGTCTCACGCTCTTGGATGCGCCAACGGGAGCGTTTTATGTCTTGCGCGGCAAGGCTCTCCTGATTGCCTCGGGCGGGCTGGGAAATCTCTACGGATTCACCACCTACTCTCAAACCGTCACGGGCGATGGACAAGCCATCGCCTACCGGGCGGGTCTGCCTTTGGAGGACCCGGAGTTCCTGCAGTTTCACCCCACCGGCCTCGTGCCCTCGGGCATCCTGATGACGGAAGGCTGCCGGGGCGAAGGCGGCTACCTCCGCAACAACCAGGGCGAGCGCTTCATGGAGAAGTACGCGCCTAAGATGATGGAGTTGGGGCCGCGTGACATTGTCTCCCGCTCGGAGATGACGGAAATCCTCGAGGGGCGCGGCTTCCCGGGGCCGGACGGGCTCGATTATATCCAACTTGATATGACGCACCTGGGAGCCGAGAAGATCAACAAGCGGTTACCCTTGATCCGCGAAGTGTGCATGAAGTTTCTGGGGATTGACCCGATCACGGAGCCGATCCCCATCCGGCCCGTCGCTCACTACTCGATGGGCGGCATCGAGGCCGACATCGACGGCCGCACGAAGGTGGAGAATGTCTGGGCCGCCGGCGAGGTGGCGTGCCACTCGATGCACGGCGCCAACCGGCTGGGATGCAACTCGACCGCGGAATGCCTCGTGTGGGGCGGCATCACCGGCGGCGAGATCGCAAAGTACCTGGGCGAGAGCCCCAAGCTGAGTGGCCTGCCGGAAGACAAGGCGCGGGAAGAAGAAAAACGGGTTTTCGACGGCCTGCTCAAACAGAGTGGCACGGAGAACCCCGCCCACATCCGCCGCGAGCTTCGGACGCTGATGGACAAGCACGCGGGTGTCTACAGGACGGGTGACTCCATGAAGGAGGGCCTGGCGAAGATTGCCGAGCTGAAGCAGCGCTTCCGCGAGATCACGATTCAAGACAAAAGCCGCGTCTACAATACGAACCTCATTCAGGCGCTAGAGACCGAGAACATGCTCGACTTGGCCGAGGTGCTGCTCTTCGCGGGTCTGGCGCGCGAGGAGTCCCGCGGGGCTCATTCTCGAAGGGACTTCCCTAAGCGCGATGACGTGCAGTTTCTGGCCCACTCGATGGTTTACTACACAGGCGGCTCGCCGAAGGTGGGATACAAACCGGTGACGATTACGACCTGGAAGCCGGTGGAGCGGAAATACTGATGATTGCCGATTTTCGATTGACGATTGCGGCGCGTGCGCGCCGAGAAACTCGAAGTTGGAAACTCGCCGAGGAAGACGCAGTGCCCATTTTCGAGTTTCGAATTTCGAGTTTCCCTCTTTCCTGAAGGAGGCCGGCATGGCCGAAGTGAAAAGACACGACAATCGGCTCGGGTTGTGGGGATGGCTCGGGGGTGGCCGCTGGGGCATCGAGCGCTACGCTTACATCCTGCATCGGCTCACGGGCCTGGGCATTCTTTTCTATTTCTTGATGCACATTGTGGTGACGAGCCTGCGGGCCAAGGGTATCTACCTTTGGGTCGAAGGCGGATTCTTCCACCAGCCCATCTTCAAGCTCGGGGAGTTTCTGGTTTTCGCGGCGTTCGCTTATCACGCCATGAACGGCATCCGTCTGGTGCTCGTGGAACTCGGCTTCGCGGTCGGCCGGCCCATCGAGCCGATCTATCCCTACAAGACGTCGCTGAGTGTCCAGCGACCGTTGCTCATCGTCATGATGATCCTGGCGGCGATCCTTTTCGCCGCCGGCGGCTATCAATTCCTGGGATTGGCAAAGTAGGAGGAGCGATGCGCGAAACGAAATACTGGACCTGGCACATGGCAGCAGGAGTAGTGATCCTCTTTCTGCTCGGTCTCCACATGCTCATCATGCACATGGGCGGAATCACGCAGTTATATGCCCCGCACGGCGGCGAAGCCATCTCCAAGGCAAACAGCCTGTTTCGGGACGGCCAGTTGTTTTTCACCGTCACCTACATCCTCCTCCTCGGAGTGGCGCTCTACCACGGCCTCTATGGCCTGCGGACCATCCTGTTCGAGCTGACCCTGAAGCCCATCGTCGAAAAACTCATCACTGTCGTCTTTGTGGTTCTGGGATTGGGCCTGTTCGGCCTGGGCACCTGGGCAGCCATCACTGTGCACGCTATCGCTATTACGGGAGCAAGGGGGTAACTATGCCGGAGAGCACCAAAACCGTGCGAGAGGTCAGCTTCCACGTCACGCGTTACAATCCTGAGACAGATCGCGCGCCGTACATCAAGACCTACAAGATTCCCGTGCGCGAAGGCATGACGGTGCTGGACGGTCTGCACTATATCAAGGACAACGTGGACTCAACGCTCGCCTGGCGCTATTCCTGCCGCATGGGGGTTTGCGGCTCCTGTGGCATGCTGCTGAACGGGCACCCCACGCTGGCCTGCAACACCCAGATCCTGCACATCGCCGAGACGGACCTCACCGTGGCGCCGCTGCCGAATTTCGAGATCATCCGCGACCTGGTCCCCGATCTGATGATCATGTTTGACAATCACCGCGCGCTGAGGCCTTACATCGTGCGTGCGGATGAAGCGGAGATCAACGACCCGGCCGGGGAGTTCTACCAGTCTCCGGAAGAACTCGAAGCCTATCTCCAGTTCACTTACTGCATCAAGTGCGGCTGCTGCATGTCTGCCTGCCCCACCTTGGCCACCGACGCACGGTATCTGGGGCCCATGCCTCTCGCCGCCGCGCAGCGGTACAATGTGGATTCGCGCGACGACGGGCGGCGCGACCGCAACCAGGTGACGGGCGCCGCGCACGGCGCCTTCCGCTGCCACTACGCCGGCGAATGCTCGCGCG
>JAIQGB010000026.1 GCA_020072905.1 Terriglobia bacterium
AGTCTTGCCGGCCTGCCGGGCGCTCCGCAGCGATACTCCTCCTGGACGGAGCAACGGACCATGCTGGGTGAGATGCTGGCCGGTAAGAAGACCGTAGCGATGCAGTATTCCGCGCTCAACGACATCCCTTACGTCGGCCTCGTGGACGCCGGCACGGTCGAGTTGGTGAAGAGCTTTAGGGTAGAAGTGGTTTCCTCGGCCGACCTCGTGCAACTTTTCGAGGCGCGATGGTCGGAGGAGGCACTGGCGTCGCACTTCGAAGCCGGAAACGCCGTCCACGCCACCGTGCGCCAGGCATTCGCGTGGATTGGTGACGCCGTGAAAAAGGGGAAGTCCATCGGCGAATACGACGTCCAGCAGGAAATCGCGCGCCTGTTCGAGGGTTATGGCGTGGTGGCCGACGAGGACGCGATCGTCGCCGTCAACGAGAACACCTCGAATCCGCACTACTCGCCGACGTCGGCAACCTCGCAGCCCATCCGCCGCGACGATTTTGTGTTGCTCGACGTCTGGGGAAAGATGCGCAAGCCGGGCTCCGTGTATTTCGACATCACTTGGACCGGCTTCGTGGGGGAGGAGGTACCCTCCCGTTACGCCGAGGTGTTCGAGGTCGTGAAGGAAGCTCGTGACGCCGCCGTAAGCCTCGTGCAGCGTGCCCTGAAGGAAGGCAAACCTCTGCGCGGATACCAGGTGGACGATGCCGCGCGCGGAGTTATCACGCGCCACGGCTACGGCGAGTATTTCGTCCACCGCACCGGCCATTCGCTCGGCGAGGACGTCCACGGCAACGGCGCCAACATGGATAACTTTGAGACCCGCGACGACCGCCGCATCATTCCGCATACCTGCTTCACTGTCGAGCCGGGGGTTTATCTTCCCGAGTTCGGCGTGCGAAGTGAGGTCAACATCTATGTCGGAGACATCGAAGCTCGCGTGACGGGAGAAATCCAGCAGGCGATTATTCCCATTCTGGCGCTGTAGCGCCGCTCGGCGCCTGCCCTGACGAAAAAAGGGAGCGGCGACTCTCCCGAATCGCAGATATCAGAAAACGATATCGGCGCCACACACGACACTGGCTCACAGCGTAATTCGCCTCATGTCGCCCAGCAGACGGTGCACGATCAGCAACGCCGTCAGATGGAAGAATCCGAACCCTAAGATGAGCGGGGTATAGCCGAAGTGGGTGACGACGAACCCGGGGATGATCGCGGACAACAGGAACCCCCCCAGTCCGCCCATGGTCCCGCCAATTCCAGTAACCGAAGCGACCGCCTTCTTGGGAAAGACATCCGAAGTCGTCGTGAAGAGGTTGGCCGACCAGCCCTGGTGCGAGGACGTGGCCAAGCTAATCAGCGCAATCGCCAGCACCGAGTGGGGAGCGAGGGCGGACAGCGCGGCGATGGGCATCAGGCAGGCGAAGAGCGCCATGGTGGCTTTCCGGGCTTTCCCGTGCGGCCAGCCCCTGCGCATCAGATATCCCGGTAGCCAGCCGCCTCCAACGCTCCCTGCGTCGGCCATCAAATAAACCACGGGAAGCGCCCACCCGATCTCCGTGAGGTTGAATCCGCGGACGTCATACAGGTACGGCGGGAGCCAGTAGAGATAAAACCACCAAACCGGGTCGGTAAGGAACTTGGCCAGGGCGAAGCCCCAGGTCTGCTTGTAGCGCAAAGCGGCGAGCCAGCCGATGGTCGCTTCTTCACTGTCTTCTTCCAGGTCCGATTGGATGTAGTCCAACTCAACCCTGCTGATCTTGGGATGAGCCTGCGGCAGCCGATAGGAGATCAACCAAAGAACCAGCCAAACGAATCCCAGCGAGGACGTCACAAGGAAACAGCCGCGCCAACCCCACCAACTCAACATCCCGACGATGATAGGTGGCCCGATCATCGAGGCGACGTTGGTTCCGGCGTTGAAGACGCCCGTGGCAAATGCCCGGTCCCGCTTCGGAAACCACTCGGCCACGGATTTAATCGCTGCCGGGAAATTCCCGGATTCACCGAGTCCCAGCATGCCGCGCCAGAAGCCCAGGCTCAGCGCCGAGCCGGTGAGGGCATGGAACGCCGCGGCAAGCGACCACCAGGCGATGGACACAGCGTAACCGATGCGCGTGCCGATTCGATCGATGAATCGGCCCATGAAGAGGAAGCCGATCGTGTAGGCCGCTTGAAACGCCCCGTTGATGTACCCGTACTGCTGGTTGGAGATGTGCATCTCGTCGCGAATGACGGGAATGAGGACGGAGAATACAATTCGATCGAGGTAATTGACCGTCGTGGCCATGAACAGCAGCGCGCAGATGTACCAGCGAAGATGCGCAAGCCTGAAGCGTGGCGCGATGGCCGTTTGGGTGTTCGCAGGGGTGGGAGGATTGGTCATGCGATTAGGCAAAAGGCTGAGGTCTGAAGGATGAAGGATGAAGTGTGAAGCGGCAACTGGAATCTCTTTGAAACTCTATCCTTCATCCTTCATCCTTCACACTTCTTACTTCGTCTTCTGCTCGTCACTCAGCACTAGTCACTGCCCTTTCACCCAGGCGTGGCGTGGATCGTCGGCCCAGGCGCCATAGCGGCGCTCCTCGCCGGCCAGCACCCAGGTGTAATGGAGCTGGTAGCCCGGGGCGGCGACGACGGGATGATAACCTTTGGGGAGAAGCACGGTGTCGCCGTCTTCAATCACAAAGACCGTGGAGAAGCCCTCAGGATCGTTGGGCGCGGTGTACGTCCAGATGAAGCCGTATCCCTGGGCGGGCTTGACGCGAAAGAAGTAGATTTCTTCCAGCACTACTTCCTTCGGCGGGTTGGGCTGGTCGTGCTTGTGGGGGGGATAGCTCGACCAGTTGCCCGGCGGATTGAGCGTTTCGCCGGCAAGCAAGCGTTCGGCCTGGACATTTTCAGCGAGCGCGGAATAAACGGTGCGCTGCCAGTTATCGCGGCCGACATCGCGGGCGACGACGTCCGCGCCTGCCAGCACTCGCGGCAGGGCGATGGAATGGGACGGTGCAGAGAAAACGCCCACGTCGAGGTCGTCGGTGGCCGCTTCGATTTCGTACGACACCTGCGGCGGAACGAAAACCATCACGGGCGGTCCGGCGAATACGTCCTCCCGCTCGCCCACGGAACGGAAGACGCGCTCGGTGCCGTCACTTGTTTTGACCCGCATGCTGGCGCGGCCGGAAAAGATGTCAAAGGCATATTCGCGGGAGCCGGTTGCGCCAGAATGTTTCTCGCCGGCGCCGAGGCTGAGGCGCGCGAAGTCGAGAAATCGCATTGTTCCTGGCGGCACAATCTGCTGAAATTTCCCGTCTTTTTGCGCTTTAATATGGCGGTTCATGGATGCCTCGAAGGTTCCATTTCGAGCGAGCCATTATATGACAGTTGAAGAGGAGGGCGGTGGGTTCGTCTGCGCCGTGTTGCGCGGAGGAGTCAACGGGTCTCGAAGGAGGGGAAATGCAGAATCGAAGAGACTTTCTTGCCAAGCTCGCGGTGCTCGGAGCCGCGGGAGGGCAGACAGTACGGCTGACACTTGGCGCGACGTCTTCAATGGCCGGTGGCGGCGTGCCTCCGGTGGAGGGCGAAGACGACGATCTGCGCGGAGGCAAGCTCTACCACGCGCCGAAGCTTTACTTTGGAGCCGATTATTACCCGGAAGCCTGGGATGAATCCAGGTGGGAGACCGATGTGCGCATGATGCGCGAGGCCGGCTTCAACATCGTCCGCATGGCGGAATTCGCCTGGGCGCGCATCGAGCCCGAGGAGGGCCGGTTCGATTTCGACTGGCTCGACCGCGCTGTCGATCTGCTTTACCGGAACGGGATCGAGACGCTGATGGGCACGCCGACCTCGCAGCCGGCGCCCTGGCTTTACCAAAAGTATCCCGATCTGTTCCCCGTCAACGCGGAGGGAATCCGTTACAACTTTGGAGGCCGCTATCTCTATTGCTTCAACCATCCGGCGATGGCGGAGTACACGCGCCACATCGTTTCCCCCATCGCCAAGCGCTACGCGAACCATCCGGCGGTGGTGGGGTGGCATCTCGACAACGAGTTCGGGCACGTCGCGCGCGAGTGCTACTGCAAGGAGTATTGCGAGCCCGCGTTCCACAAATGGCTGCAAGCTCGTTACGGCGCCCTGGAAAAGCTGAATGCCGCCTGGGGAACGGCCTTCTGGAGCCAAATCTATTCGGATTGGTCCCAGATCCCTCTGCCGCGCCTGACCCAGCAGCAGCACAACCCGGCGCTGATTCTCGACTACCGCCGGTACTGGAGCGACACGGTGGTCGGCTACCAGAGGACGCAGATTGATCTTCTCGCCGAGCTTGCTCCGCGGCAATTCACCACGCACAACCTTTGGGGGAAGCCCGATTACTTCGCCATAGCGCGCGACCTGAACGTCGCCGGGATGAACTTCTATCCCGCCCAAGGTTGGGGGCGGCTCGAAGATAACGGCCTGGAACTTGACACCTTTCGCGGCCTGAAAGACGGTGGCTTCTGGGTGGTGGAGCAGCGCGGCGGCCGGCCAGGCTCGCATAACGAAACGCTGGAAGCCGGTCCGGGCTTGCAGCGCCTTTGGGCCTATCAGTCCTACGCGCATGGCGCGGACGCGGTCCTCTTCTTCCGGTGGCGCACGGCCGTGCGGGGCGGGGAGGAATTCTGGTTCGGAATCCTGAATCAGGATGGCCGGCCCAATCGCCGCTATCGCGAGATCGCGGGAATGGGAAAAGAACTCGAACGCATCGCCAAAGTCTTCGAGGGATCGACCACCAGCTCTCCTGTGGCGTTCTACGTTGACTACGAGAGCGAGTGGGCCAAGACTGCGCCCGACGTGCGCGCCTTCGACGATCGGCGGGCCGATTACTACCTGGCGTTTAAGCGCCTGGGAGTGAATATCGACGTGACAGGTCGAGGCCGCGATCTTGCGCGTTTCAAAATCGTGGTGGCGCCGATGCTTTACATGGTGAATGACGAGATGGTGGAACAACTCACAGGTTTCGTCCGCGGTGGGGGAGCGCTTGTGCTCACATTCCGCTCCGGAGTCAAGGAATGGGACAACTCCGTGGTCATGGAACCGTTGCCAGGAAGACTTCGTGAGTTGGCCGGGATCGAGATCGAGGAGTACGAGCCGCTCCTAAAAGCGGACCCCGAGCTGAGAGATGGGGCGATGCCGCTCGAAGGGACGGCTATCCCCTTTGCAGCGCGGAGTTCATCCGGAACCATCTGGGCGGATATCCTGGAGCCGAAGAGCGCCCGCGTGCTCGCCAAGTACGGGAAGAAATTCTATGCCGGGAAGGCCGCGGTTACGATGAACCGCGTGGGAGCAGGACAGGTCGTCTACGTTGGCACCCACTTGGCGCGGGACTATGCCGATTCGCTGGCCGGCTGGCTACTGAGACAACAGAAGCTGGCTCCGCCGTTCCCGGTGCTGGACCTGGTCGATGTGACCTCACGGGAGAAGGGCGGGAAGAAGGTTTACTTTGTGATGAACTTCAGCGGCACGACGCAGACGGTGCAATTGCCGGGAGCCTTCGCCGATGCCCTGGGCCGCAAGAAACTCTCAGGCAGGGTCGTTATCCCTCCCCGCGACTTGGTGATTCTGTCCGAGGAATAGTCGGGCCGTGCGACTGGCGTTGCTGCCGACCAAACTTCCGCTGGCGCGGGGCCGGGAATTTGAACTATAGTTAATAGTACAGAAGAGGTGGCATCTCTCATCGAGGCGTGGCTCAGCCGGTTGCGAGCCGTGCCAGGGAGCGGTGCCGGAGAATTCCAGGGTATTGGAACTGGCTCAGCCATGGGCGGATCCTCAGGCTTGATTCCTCCGACTGCTCCGGGTGCTCTTGCCAACCGGGCGGGACAGAAACTCCGGCAGATCCGCGAGCGGCTTAACCTGACTCTGCGGCTCGTCGAAGAGGCCAGCCTGGAAATCGCGGACGCGGAGGGAAGCTCCGAATATGTCGTCTCCACCGGACGCCTGAACCAAATTGAGAACGACGGATCTCTTCCCAGTATCTACAAGTTATATAGTCTGGCGGTTATTTATCATCTAACCGTGGAAGAAATCCTGGGGCTTTATGGCGTCAATGTTGGGAAAATGGAAGAGCACCGGCTGAAGAGCCGGCAGACTCGCACGCACCGATTCGCCGTTGAACTCGGTGATCCCGCCCGGCCGATTCGCTTTCCTGTGCGCTTCGATCCGGGCTTTCGGCCCCAGGAAACGGTCTTCCTCTCCCGCATCATCCAGGAATGGGGGGAAATCCCCGTCGGACTCCTCGCCACGCTCGACCTGAAGAAATACCTTTACGGCTACATTGGCTTGGAGGATCGCACCATGGCGCCCTTGTTGCGGCCCGGTTCCATTGTCCAGATCGATGAATCACGCCGTCGCGTTGTCAACCAGGGTTGGACCACCGAATTCGACCGCCCCATTTACTTCCTGGAACTTCGCTACAGTTATGAGTGCTGCTGGTGCTATCAGAAGGGGCGGGACGTGACCCTCATCCCCCATCCGCTCTCCAATTGCGGTCCGCGCACCATCCGCGTTCCCGACGAAGGGGAGGTGTTAGGGCAGGTCATCGGAGTCGCCATGCGGCTCGTCCAGTAGCTCCCACAGGTCCGTCTGCCTCAGGACTTCCAGGATCACCTCGACGTTCTTGCTGAACAGCTCCCGGGCCAGGGGGCGACAGTTCTGCGGAGGCAGGATCTGGTACGCTCGCAATTGCTGCCAGACTTCCACCAAGTGCTTCCTCTCTGCCTTGAGGGACTCGAAGAACCGGAGGAGATCCTGCGTTTGCTCCTGCAGGGACAGGGTGAGGAGATCGGCAAAAACCTCGGCATGACAGCGACGGAGGCCCTCGTCAACGGCTTCGCTCGAATAGCGTGTCTCAAGCCCGTAATGATGGTAACACCCCGTGTTGTGGTCGCGGAGCGACGCCAAGTAGATCACGCGGCTGAAGTGGCCGGGGATTTCTTCGAGCGTTTGTCGTTGGAAGTTTTCGACGACGCGGTCTGCTTCGGCACGCTCCGAACCTAGTTCATTTGGGCCTCGGGTTGGTTCGTGCATCTTCTCTACCGCGGCACCGGGGATTCTCTCTGAAGGCATATCGACGCGGTCACCGCTCCGAGGACAGTATATCATTTCGTTCGAGTGGCCCCGTAGGGGTCAAGGAGGAAAGGGCAGCCTCTCCTGCGGTTGCAGGCCAGTCCGGCGCGCGGATTCCCCGGGTCCCTGGTCCCGTTCCAACTTATTGGGCCGATTCTCGATAACCGGCAGCATTCGCAGGGGGCTGGTACACGGGCCGGAATGCACAGGTCCAGATCGTTGGAACGGCACTAGCGGGGGAAGGAGAACTTCAGTTCTGGACCCATGCGGAAGTGGGGCTTCTTGCGTTTGCGGATCAGGCCCGCGTTCTCGGACAGGGCCGTGACGAGAATCGGCATGGCGATCGTAGAATCGCAATGCACAGTCACCATGCTGGCGTCGTGGGCGATCTTGCCCCAGCTCTGGGCCTCCTCGAACGTGCACCCCGAGAGCCCGCCCCAGTGCGGCGCGTCGGTCACGACTTGCAGGGCATATTTGTGGCCATTGTGAGCTTGGCGCATGAATGTCGCGGTGACTTCGCTCTGCTGGATGAAATTCTTGGGCGTCCCCCCGCCGAAGTAGACGACGCCGCTCGAGGGTGACTCGCCGGCCAAGCGCGCTGTCTCCAGCACGTCGCCGACCACGTCGAAAGTGAACCGATTCTTGCCGAGGTATCGGTTCTCCGCGATCCCGATCCCGATCGAGGAATCGCCGATGGCCGGGCAGTAGAGAGGAATGCCCGCCTTGTAGGCCGCGGTGACGATGCCGTCCTCCTTCGCCCGTTTGGAAATTTGCTTGCCCAGCAGGTGGAGAAACTCCCGCGTCGTATAGGGGCGCGAGGGGTCAAGGGTTGAGGCGAAACGGCCGATGTAGGCGTCCTCTTCGCGAAACTCCTCTTCATCGGCCAGCGTGTCGTACATGCGGTCGATAAGATGTTTCTGCAGGACCACATCGTCAACGTGCGGCGAGCATTGGAAATGCAGCCGTCCCAGGGTTTCGTGAATGTCGTGAAAAAAGTTGGCGCCTGTGGATACCAGGCAATCGATGAGCCGATGTTTGATCAGGTAGACCACTAGGCGGCGCATGCCGGCGGGAACCATCGCCCCGGACATGCCCATCATGATCATGGTGCGGTCGCGCAGCATCTTTCGCCAGACTTCATAGGCGATCGCCAGGTTGCGCCCCTGGAAGGAGATGCCCTGCATCTTCTCCAGCAGGCCGGCGACGTTCTTGCGGCGGTCGATCAGCAGCGGTCGCGTCGGCCGCGAAAGAATCTCATGCTTGCGCATGCCAGCCCCCTTGAGTCTGCGTGTATAAGTCTTCATTCCCCTAAGATTCCGCGCAGGGTGGCGAGTGATGGTGGAAGACTCGGCGCTTCGTGGTGCGGGGCGCTATTCTCCGATGCCCAGGAGGATCGACGCGGCCAGGACGGTTGTCCACAGGCCGCGCTTGTCCCCGATGGCCGACTGGGTAATGTGCATCGTCCGCACGATTTTGTTCGAGATGCGGTAAATTTCCTTCTTTTCGTCCCAGCTGCGGTCGGGATCGAATTCCACGCCCTGGGTCGTGGCGAGCATCTCGGCCGCCAGTTCCTCGGCGTATTCTCCGGCCACTTCCTCGGTTTCGCCGAAGGAGTGGTGTTCGGAGAGATAGCCGAACGTATTCCGGTCAGTCGGAATGGCCACGCCGACCGAGGCCGCAATCAAGCGGTGCGGCTCGCGGGTGGAGTTCTCGCTCATCACCACGAAGCTGACCTGGCCAGGCCGAAGCTCTTTCATCCCCTCCGAACGGGAGATGAGCTTGCATCGCGGCGGGAAAATGCTGGAGACGCGGACCAGATTGCAGGATGCAATTCCCGCCGAGCGCAGGGCCAACTCAAAACTGGTCAGCTTTTCACGGTGCTTGCCGACGCCCTTGGTCAAGAACATCCGCTTGGGTACAAACATCCCGCTCCGTCCACCCTCTCTCGGCTCTTTTCTGGAGAACTTGCCGCCCCGCCTCGCGCCTGGCGCGGGCTGAGCATTTTGTGCCGCTTGAATGAAGCAGGCACGTAAACTAGCAAAAAGCCCAGAAAAGTGTCAACGAGTTTTTCGCGGCGCGCAGGCAGTCTTCGACGGTTGACGAAGGCACACGAAACGGAAGCTTACGGGGGCGGGTCCGGTGCCCGGTCTTCTTCCTTTGACACTTGCGCGGCGGTGTGTTAGTTTTGCCCGACATCAGGGAAGCGTTCCCGTGAGGGTGGGAAATGAACATTGATGACCTGCTACGGGTAGCTTGCGAGAACAAGGCCTCCGACCTGCATCTCAAGGTCGGGAACTATCCCTACCTCCGCGTGGACGGTGAGTTGCGCCCCCTCCAGCAGTTCCAGCGCGTCTCGAGCGAGGACATGCTGAACATGGCGTTCAGCATCATGACCAACCGCCAGAAGCAGAAGTTCAAGGAGAACACCGAACTCGACATGGCTTATGGGGTGGCAGGCCTGGGACGTTTCCGCGTCAACGTCTTCCAGCAGCGCGGCAACGTCGGCATGGTGCTGCGCGTCATTCCCACCAAGATTCGGACGCTCGACGAACTCTACCTTCCCAAGGTCATCGACAAGGTGTGCGAAGAGCAGCGCGGCATCGTGCTCGTCACCGGCACGACGGGGAGCGGCAAGTCCACCACCCTCGCCGCCATGGTGGACCGCATCAACTCCTCCCGCACCGACCACATCATCACCATCGAAGACCCTATCGAATTCCTACACCGCGACAAAAAAGCCTTCGTCAACCAGCGCGAGGTCGAGGTGGATACGCCCAGCTTCGGTTCAGCACTGCGCGCCGCCCTCCGCCAGGACCCGGACGTCATCCTGGTGGGCGAAATGCGCGACCTGGAAACTATCCAGACCGCCCTGCTCGCCGCCGAAACCGGCCACCTGGTTTTCTCCACCTTGCACACTCTCGACGCCACGGAGACCGTCCAGCGCATCATCGCTGTCTTTCCGCCGCCCGAGCAGAAGCAGATCCGCTTGCAGATGGCCACCACGCTCAAGGCGGTCATCTCCCAGCGCCTGGTGCGGAAGTCCGACGGCATTGGGCGCGTGCCCGCCGTGGAAGTCCTCATCGCCACGGAGTACATCCGCGATTGCGTCATCAATCCCGAAAAGACGCGCCTGATTCACGACGCCATTGCCGCGGGCGTTTCCCAATACGGCATGCAGACCTTCGATCAGTCGCTCTACGACCTCTACACACAGGGATTGATTACACTGGACGAGGCGCTCCTCAACTCGTCCAATCCCGACGAGTTCAAACTGCGCATCGCCGGCATTCGCTCGACCGCGGACGCGGCCCGCGAAGAGATGGAGCGGGCCAGCCAGACGGACCGCTTTGCCAAGAGATAAGAAAGAATCGCCGGAGCCCTTCGCGGTCGCGCTCCGCCTGCTCGCCCGGCGGCCGTATTCCGTGGCGGAGTTGCGCCGCGCGCTCGAGCGCCGCTTCCCGGAAAACCCCGCCGTCGCCGCGGCCATTGCCCGCCTGCGCGAGCTTCGCTACCTGGACGATAAGAAATTCGCCGAGCAGTACGCCTCGTCGCTCGCCCGCAACAAATCCTTCGGCCGCTACCGGACGCGCCGGGAACTCAAAGCCAAGCTCGTCAATTACAAATTCATCGAGCCGGCACTCGAACAGGCCTATAAAGAGACCGACGAGCGTAGACTGCTCCTCCGCGCCCTGGATAAGAAGGTCCGCACGATGCGCCTGCCCGTGACGCCCGCCCGGCTCGCCTCGCTTTGCCAGAGTTTGCTGCGCCGCGGCTTCCGCGCCGATGATATTATGAAATCTATCCGCTCCCGCCCGGAGCTAAGAACGATCGCAGAAGGAGTGGAGATTGAAACCGAGGATGGAAAGGATGAAGGTTGAAGGATGACGGCTGAAACTAGAGGTCATGTTTCATCCTTCATCCTTCATCCTTCAGACTTTTTCGCATGACATCCAGCGAGATTCGAAAACGCTTCCTGGACTTTTTTGGTGCGCGTGATCACCGCGTGGTCCGCTCCTCGTCGCTCGTCCCCGTCAACGACCCGACGCTGCTTTTTTCGAACGCCGGCATGAACCAGTTCAAAGATGTCTTCCTGGGCCGCGAGAAACGTGACTACCTGCGCGCCTGCTCTTCGCAGAAGTGCGTGCGCGCTGGGGGCAAGCACAACGACCTCGAGCAGGTCGGGCGTACGACCCGACATCACACCTTCTTCGAGATGCTCGGCAACTTCTCCTTCGGCGACTACTTCAAGCAAGACGCCATCGCCTGGGCGTGGGAATTGGTCACCAAAGATTTCGGCATCCCGCCCGCTAAGCTTTACGCCACGGTCTTTCGCGAGGACGACGAGGCGGAAGAACTTTGGGTCAAGATCGTGGCGAGGGACCGCATCTTCCGCTTCGATGAGAAAGACAACTTCTGGCAGATGGGCGAGACCGGACCCTGTGGGCCGTGCTCGGAAATCCATTACGACCTGGGCCCGGCGGCGAGCGACCTTGGCCACAAGGATTGCCCGTTCCCGTGCGACTGCGGACGCTACGTCGAGCTCTGGAACCTCGTCTTTATGCAGTTCAATCGCGACGAGCAGGGAAACATGACGCCGCTCCCGCGCCCCTCCATCGACACCGGCGCGGGGCTGGAACGCTTCGCCACCGTCCTGCAGGGCAAGGTCTCGAATTTTGATACCGACCTGTTCCGTCCTCTGATTCAGGAGGCCGCCGAACTCGCCAACGTGGAATACGGCGCAAACCACGACACCGACGTTTCCTTGCGCATCATCGCCGACCACGCGCGTGCCTCAGCATTCCTGATTTCCGACGGCGTCCTGCCCTCGAACGAAGGTCGCGGCTACGTCCTGCGCCTTATCATGCGCCGCGCGCTCTACCATGGCCAAACCCTCGGCCTGAATGAGCCGTTCCTCTACAAGATGGCCGGCCAGGTCGTGCAGATGATGAAAGACGCCTATCCCGAACTCCTCGAAACCGAGCACCACGTCACGAAAGCTATCAAGATCGAAGAGGAGAAGTACGCGCACACGACAAGAATTGGCCTAGACCGTTTGGATGCAGCACGCGTTTGGCTTACGAGCGGCACACGGGTCACGTTTCGAGAATTCAAGTCAATCTACCCAAAGGATCCAGCAGTCACTTACGGTTCGGTCGAGGGGGAAGACCTATTCAAGCTCCACGACACTTTTGGCCTGCGTCCCGATTTTGTCGAGGATGTCGTCAAGAACTATGGTTTGACTGTAGACCGCGCGGGTTACGAAGCTGAGATGGCGAAGCAGCGCGAGCGGGCGCGGGCGAGCTGGAAGGGCGCAGAAAAGAAAACCGCATCGCCCGCATATCGTGAGCTCGCTGAAAAGCAGAAGTCGGTCTTCGACGGCTACCAGCAGGTCCGCTCCGAAGGCTGCCAGGTTGTGGCTCTCATCCAGAAGGGCCACATCGTCAATGAAGTCAAACCCGGCGAGGAAGTGGAAATCGTGCTCGACCACACGCCGTTTTACGCCGAAGCGGGCGGGCAAGTGGGCGACGTCGGACATTTTCTTTCGCCTGATGGCACAATCGAAGTCGCGCACATTCGCGACACCTATTACCCGGTGAGCGGCCTGATAGCCCATAAGGCCGTTGCGCGCGACACGCTGCGCGTCGGCGATCTGATGACGGCGGTTGTTGACGCCGAGCGGCGCGACGCGATTCGGCGCAACCACACGGCGACGCATCTGCTCCACGCGGCGCTGCGGAAGACGCTGGGGACGCACGTGAAGCAGGCGGGGTCGCTGGTGGCGCCGGACCGGCTTCGGTTCGACTTCTCGCACTACGCGGCGGTGGACGAGCAGGATTTGCTCGACATCGAAGACCTGGTGAACGAGCACATCCTGAAGAATGAAGAGGTCGTGACAACTGTCATGGACCTCGACACGGCGGTCAACACCGGCGCCATGGCGCTCTTCGGGGAAAAGTACGCCGACAAGGTTCGGGTGCTCTCCATCAACGACTTCTCCAAAGAGCTTTGCGGCGGCACGCACGTACGCCGCACCGGCGACATCGGGTTGTTCAAAGTGGCCACCGAAGGCAGCGTCGCCGCGGGCACGCGGCGAATTGAAGCGCTGACCGGTACCGGGGTCCTGAAGGAGTTGCGCGAAGCCAGCCAAACGCTGGCGCTGCTGTCCCAATCGCTGCGCGCCAAGCCTGAGGAGCTGGTATCCGCTGCCGAGAAACTCGCCGAGGCTGAGAAGAAGCTCCGCAAGCAGCTCGAGTCGCAGCAGATGAAGCAGGCGGCTGCGCAGGCTGGAGACTTGGTTGATCAGGCGAAGGACGTGAAGGGAGTGCGCGTCGTTTCCGCCCGCGTCGATGTGCCGGACCGTGCCGCGATGCGGCAGATGGTGGACAGCCTGCGCCCCAAGCTCGGCTCGGGCGTGATTGTGCTGGGAAGCGTCGCGAACGGAAATGTGGCGCTGGTTGCCGCAGTTAGCAAGGATTTGACCAATCGCCTGGATGCCGGGAAGATCGTCAAGCAGGCCGCCGCTCTCGTTGAAGGCTCCGGCGGCGGGCGCAAAGACCTGGCCGAAGCTGGCGGCAAGAATGCCGCGAAGCTCGATGAGTCCCTTGCGGCCATCCCTGCGATTATCGAGAAAATGCTGTAGGGGCGGTTCGCGAACCGCCCCTACGCCAGAGGCGCGGGTCGCCGCGCCAAAACACCGAGAGGAAACGCACTCATGCACAAGCTGGTCTTACTGCGGCACGGGGAAAGCACCTGGAACAAGGAGAATCTCTTCACCGGCTGGACGGACGTGGATCTAAGTGAGAAGGGAACCGAGGAGGCGCACGAATCAGGCAGGGTCCTTCTGAAGGAAGGCTACACGTTCGATGTGGCGTACACGTCCGTGCTGAAGCGCGCGATTCGGACGCTGTGGATCGCGCTCGATGAAATGGACCTGATGTGGATTCCCATGTACAACAGTTGGCGGCTGAACGAGCGCCACTACGGAGCGTTGCAAGGGCTGAACAAGGCGCAAACGGCGGAGAAATACGGCGAGGCGCAGGTGAAAATCTGGCGGCGCAGTTACGATGTTCCGCCCCCGGCGCTCAGCCGGGACGACGACCGCTTTCCCGGCAAGGATCCGCGCTACCAGGACCTGAAGTTCAAAGATATCCCGCTCTCCGAATGCTTGAAGGATACGGTGGCGCGCACGCTGCCTTACTGGCATGAGACGATTGCCCCGGCGGTGCGCTCCGGCCAGAGCGTGATGGTCGCCGCGCACGGCAACAGCCTGCGAGGGCTGGTCAAATACCTCGACAACGTCTCGGACCAGGACATCGTCGAATTGAACATCCCCACGGGAATCCCGCTCGTCTACGAACTGGATGACGACCTGAATCCCCTTCAACACTATTACCTGGGCGACCCGGAAGCCGTGGCGCGCGCGGCCCAGGCCGTCGCGGAGCAAGGGAAGCGCAAGGAATAGCCATCGCCTCCGGAGCGTAACCGGGCAGATCTCCTCCCCAGGTTGGCTACTCCGCGCCCACCAGCCGACGATAGACGTAGCGCACCTGTTGCTGAGTTTCGCGGAGTCGCTGGGCCAAGGTCTCCCCGGGGCCGACCAGGCCCTAGCGTTGTGCGAGGCTTTCGATCGCCTCGGCGTGGCCAACGTGTTCCGGGAGGCCCTCTGCAGACTTACCTGTGACCAGTCGAACAGCGTGATCAACCGAGCGAAGGAAAGCCGCACCTTCGGCGAGCACGTTTGCGTCCTCTCCGCTCACCAAGCCCGCGGAATTCAACGCGGCGATCTGCCCCGGCATGTTCGTCCCGGGCGGGAGCTGCATGCGGTTCCGCAAGCGCAGGCAGGACACGGCAAAGTCGATGTCGTAATACCCCCCGGGTGCGGTCTTGGTGTTGGAGGGTGGGACGAGGACTTCCCTCTCGAGTCGACGGCGCATTTCCTGGAGTTCACCTTCCAGGCCTGGATGCGCGGCGAACCTTTCGAAGACGGCTGCCACAATCCGCTCGACCGCCGCCTGCGCGCGCAACGGCTCGCCAGCCACCGGCGAAGCCTTCAAATAAGTCAGGGCCTCCCAGACGTGTGCGGAGTCATGGATGTAGTTGACAAGCGCGTCCGCACTGACGACCAACTCGCCCTCCTGGCCGCGCGGGCGCAGGCGCGTATCGACGGCGAAGAGTGTGCCGTCCCGCGTGTAACTGGAAAGCACCTCAATCGTCTTTTCCGCCAAGCGCGTGCACTCGATGAGCTGCTCGCGCGAAACGCCGGGGGCAGCGACGAACACCACGTCGGCGTCGGAAGCCAGATCGAACTCGCCCAAACCCAGGCGGCCAAGCCCCAGGACCATCAGCGCCGACTCCGTCGCCGCGGGTTCATCGAGAGCCTGCGCGGCAGTGGCGAGCGCGGTCGCCACCGAGCGCGCGGCCAGCGTGGACCAGCGGTCGAGCGCGGCGAAAATGCTGCCCAGGCCCTCCAGATCCGCGGCGCCGAGCGAGAGCACGCGCGCGCGGAAATGCCGGCGGAGCAGCGCCATCTTCTCCGCCGTCCCCAGCCCGCGTTCGATCGCCCAAGGATGCGGCATGGCGTGAGGTGGTGGACCCGAGGCCACGATGGGCATTTCCATCTGGGCGCCGGTCCCCGGCGTCGGCGAGGCCGGCCCCAGGGCCTCAATCGCCGCCACATCTTCGGGATGGTGGATGAGCAACTCGCCCAGGTAGTCGCTGGCCCGGAGGATGTCTAGGGCTGAGCGTAGCCGGTCGGGTTGCTCCCGCACCAATTCAAATCTCTCCGCCGCACCAAACAGCGAACCGAAGAAGCGGGCGACGTTGCGACGTCCGCGTTCGGGGATGGAAACCGACCGGACACGCTCCGCGAGCTCCGGCGCCTGCGCGTCGAGAAACGCCAGGACGGGATCGAGCGAGGAGATGCTGTGGTCGCTGGGCAGGGTGGGCAGTGGTTTGAGATCGAAGGCCGCAAACCCCATCCCGGCCGTGCGGGGATGCAGCGCGCGCTGGTGGATTTCGGCGACACGGCCGAACGCCGCCTGAATTCCGCGGACCAGCGCGACGCCATCCGGCTCTTCGCGCCCCGCCTCGACGCCCACCCGGCGCGCCAGGCGGTCCAGCGCCGCGCGGTCGGCGGGCAACCGATGGCTCTGCTGCCCCATGTCGAGCTGGATGCGATGTTCGACGCGACGAAGGAACTCATAGGCGGAAGTTAAGGCGGCATAATCGCGGTCGGAGAGCCGTCCTTTGTCGTTCAGCTTGCGTAGCGCAAACAGCGTCCCTCCGGAGCGTACCCACGGATCCTCCCCGCCGTGAAGGCGTTGCAGGCATTGGGTGAGGAATTCGATGTCGCGGATGCCGCCTTGATGAAGCTTGACGTCAATCGCTCCGTCACGGCTCTCGCGCAGCTTGCGCGAGATCTTCTCGCGCGCCAAGAGCACGCTCTCAATGGCCTCGAAATCACCCGGCGTGCCGTAGATATAAGCCTCGACGCCACGCAGGAACTCGCGGGTCAGCTTCGCGTCGCCGGCCGAGTTTCGGGCCTTGATGAGCATCTGCAGTTCCCAGTCGCGCGCGCGGTGCTCGTAATACTCGAGCGCGGACTTCAACGAAATCGCCAGATCCCCCTGCTCGCCCTCCGGACGCAGACGGAGGTCGACGCGGAAGACCGACCCCTGCGGTGTGACTTGAGTGATCGTGCGCGTGATGGCGTGCGCGAGGCGAACGAAGTACTCCTTGTTGCTGAGGACGGATTCCGGCTCGCTGCCCCCGGCGGTCTCGCCGTCGTGGGAGTAGAGGAAAAGCAGGTCGATGTCGGAGCTGTAGTTGAGCTCGTTCCCGCCCAGCTTGCCGAGGGAAATGATACTGAGTCCGGCGCGCACAATCCGCCCTTGCAGATCGCGGTACTGTGGCTGGCCGTAACGCTTCTCGAGTTCCTGGTCGCAGAAGTTCAACGCGTTGGTCAGAATGACATCGGTAAGCGCCGAGAGTTCCGCCGTCGTCTCGCCCAGCGTCGAGAGCCGCAAGACATCCTTGAGGACGATGCGGAGGTAGTTCCGTCGCTTGAAGCGCGTCAATTGGGCGGAAAGCCAGTGATCCGGGCTGGTGGTCGCGAAGCGCGCGTAGTCCTGCATCAAGTCTTCTTTGGACTTGAGCTTGGTGAAGTTGCGGTCGCGCGCGAATTGCAGTGGCAGCGCCGGCTCGGCCAGCAGGGTTTCGGCCAGGAAAGCGCTGTACCCGAAGATCGCCACGAGATACGTTAGCGCGGTCGGGAACCGCTCGAGTTCCGTCATCTGCTCGGGCGTGGCGGCCTGCGTGTAACGCTCATCTGCTGCTGGTTCTCGCGGTCCAGCTCGGCACGCGACTCGAGCGGCCGGACCGTCGCCAGCGAGGCCAGGGGCGCCATCAGGCTCGGGGCCAGCAAACGCTCCATCCGAGCAAGATTCGCCTCCGCCCTGACCGAATCGAGAAATGATACCGCGGAGAACTCCGGGCGCATCGTCAGCGATTATAACCCGAGACGGAACGGAGACTAGCTGTCCGGTGCTGGGACCGAAAGGTACCCGAGCAGACTGGGGCATGAATGTAGCGTGAGGCTAAGTGATTATGCCGCTGTCGCAGTCACTTTTTTCTTCTACTCTTAGAAGCTTACCTTGGGGATCAAAAACCACCACTCGGCTTCTCCAGAACCCATACTGGCCAAATGCTGTCCCTTCATCTTGGTTGTACTCCAGTCGCAGGACAACGATCCATTCCCTCCGACCTGTGTCGAACCTCGCTGTGGCCTTGTAATACATCTCAGCGGACCGCCGTAAGTCCTGAGGGGCGCGATCCCTGAACCTCTTTAGTTCTTCCTTGTGATACACAACTGCGTCCCAGGTCACGCAGGTCGGCCAGCGGGGGCCTTCGCTTTCATCCTTAGTCCACCTCCCATCCTTGCAAGGGAGCCTCTCCGCCAATTGAATCAAATCTGCTCCGAAACCAAATGATGGTTCCCTCAAGACGGTAATCGAATACGGCTCGCGCGTCTTCCCGAGGTAAGTTGGTCCACAGAAATCCAGCTCAAGCCGGAGATCCATGCTTAGATCAGAGGCTAGTTCGACGTTGGCTTTTCTGAGTGTCTTGAATCCGGGAGCGGAAACCTCAACGGTGTATGCGCTTGGAGCCAAATTCCCAAACATGAACTTCCCCTCAGCGTTCGCATAGCGTTCGGCGATCAGGTATTTCACGCTTCGGTCGTATAGCACTACGCGGGAATTCGGGATGCATGCTCCTGTGGGGTCAACCACCGTCCCTTTTAAGAGGAGGCCGGTATCTGCACCAGATGCCTTCGAGAGTGTGACGAGCGCCAGCAACAACCCAATGTCGATCGACCATCGCAGCTTTAGTCTCCGATCCATACAAGTCGCCCCCGCGATCACGGAAACACTTTGCCAATAGTAGCATCAAGTCGTACAGAAAAGAAAAGCCAGGGGACAAGGTTTATCCCCTGGCTAATCCAACACCTACTTCAATGGAGTCTAGATGTCGTAATACAGCGCAAACTCGTAAGGGTGCGGGCGCTGGCCGACGGCCTGGACTTCGTTCTTCAACTTGTAGTCGATCCAGGTGGCGAGCAGCTCCTCGCTGAAGACGTCGCCCTTCATGAGGAAGTCGTGATCCTTCTCGAGCGCTTTCAGCGACTCTTCGAGCGAGCCCGGGAGCGACGGAACTTTCTTCATCTCCTCGGGACCGAGATCGTAAATGTCCTTGTCGAGCGGTTCGCCGGGATCGATCTTGTTTTCGACGCCGTCCACGCCCGCCATCATCATGCCGGCAAACGCCAGGTAGGGATTGCAGGACGGGTCAGGCGGCCGGTACTCGACGCGCTTGGCCTTGGGGCTGGCCGAATACATGGGGATGCGGCAGGCGGCGCTGCGGTTGCGGCGCGAGTACGCCAGGTTGACCGGCGCCTCGAAGCCGGGGACAAGCCGTTTGTACGAGTTGGTGGTCGGAGCAATCAGCGCGGCCAGCGCCGGGGAATGTTTCAACAATCCGCCGATGTACCAGAGGGCGGTCTGGCTGAGGCCCGCGTACTTGTCACCGGCGAAGAGCGGCTTGCCATCCTTCCAGAGGCTCTGGTGCGTGTGCATGCCGGAGCCGTTGTCCTGGAAGAGGGGCTTGGGCATGAACGTGACGGTCTTGCCGTACTGGTAGGCGACGTTGCGGATGATGTACTTGTAAATCATCATCCAGTCGGCGGACTTGACTAACGAGTTGAAGCGCTGATCGATTTCCGCCTGGCCGCCGGTGGCGACTTCGTGGTGATGGCACTCGATTTCCAACCCCGCCTTCTCCATGGTCAGCACCATTTCGCTGCGCAGGTCCTGGTAATGGTCGGTGGGGGGAACGGGGAAATAGCCTTCCTTGTAACGCGGCCGGTAGCCGAGGTTGTCCTTCTCGCGGCCGGAGTTCCAGCGGCCTTCTTCCGCGTCGATGAAGTAGTAGCCGTGCTGCTGCGCCTGATCGAAGCGGACGTTATCGAAGATGAAAAACTCGGCCTCCGCGCCGAAGTAAGCCGTGTCGGCGATGCCCGTGTAAGCCAGATAGGTCTCCGCCTTCTTGGCCACGTGGCGCGGGTCCTTCAGATAGTGCTGCTTGGTGATCGGATCGACGATGTCGCCGATCATCACGAGGGTCGGGACGTCGGTGAAGGGATCAACCATGTACCAACTGGGATCAGGGACGAGGAGCATGTCGCTTTCATGAATGGCGGCCCAGCCGCGGATGCTGGAGCCATCCATCCCAAACCCGTCGTCAAAAGAACTTTCCTCCAGTTCGTGGATGGGGAACGAGATGTGGTGCCAGATACCGGGAAGGTCAGTAAAACGCAGATCGACGATCTTGACGTTGTTGGCGGCGGCAAACTCCAGAACGGCCTTCGGGTTCATTGAACCTCCATAAATTAGATTTTTGCCGACGATAAATCTCGTTGTAGGGATTTCGGCCTGTCACAATATCCCGCGCAACTGGTTTAGTCAAGCCCCGCTCGGGCCGTGTGTCAAAGCTCTTTAGAAATGTCCCCTCTCTTACCTCCTTAGAAGTGTCCCCTTTCTTGTTTTGGTTTTGGTTCTTGTCGTCGTCGTGGGCCTTGCCCGCAGCGCAGCCCTGCGGAGCTCGGAGGGCGGGGCCGACGCGAATTTCCGGCGGTTTGCGCGCCATATTCGCCTTTTCTTCGCCTACAACATTAGCTCCCTTCACATTAGATGTCAGGGAGAAGCGAGAACGCCGACTGCTGGCGGCGGCCCCTCGCTCCCGGGTGAGGCGGCAACGCTCGACAACATACCGGACCGGTCAACGCGGCGGGGTCGCAGTCCGAAGAGGAAGCGTTGCGGTTCCTGACGCGAGAGGTTTGAAGTGGCGACACACCGTAGAGGCCGGACGACTCAGGGAGCCGAGGACTGGCGAACAATAACCGACACATTGTCGGAATCGGCGCGAAATGAAGGTTGGGTGCTCCTGGTGCTTCCTGATGAGCGTCAACCCGGGCACGGAAATTGCTACGAAAAGGGTGAGGTGGTTCAAAAGCACCGACACGTGGGATTGTGTCCCCGCGCCTTCGAGTGCGACGCTTGAACCCCGACGGGAGGCCACATGAAGTTAAGGCACATCCTCGGGCTCCTGGTGCTGAGCTTGGCGGTGGGGGGCATCTGGGCGCAGGAACAGCAGAAGACCGAACAGAAACCCGCTCCCGAAGCCGCCGCCGCTCCCGCTGCTCCCCAGCTGGTGCACGGCTTTAAACTCACGCCGGAGGACGCAGCGAAGAAAAATCCCATCAAGTTCACAACCAATTCGGTGGAACGCGGCAAGAAGATCTACACGACCCAGTGCGCCATGTGCCACGGTGAAAAAGGCGACGGAAAGGGCGAGGTTGTGGAAGAGATGAAGCTGAACCCGCCCGATTTCACCAAACCCGAAGTCCTCAGCAAGCGCACCGATGGTGATCTTTTTGCCATCATCGGCGGTGGCTCTGAGCTAATGCCGGGCCAAGGAAAGCGCCTGACCGATACGCACAAATGGAATCTTGTGAATTACCTCCGCTCCCTCAGCGGCAAATCGCCTGAGAGGTCTACAGGGAAGGAGCCGGAGGAAAACATCATTCTGGTTCCACAAAAGGAATAGGAGGGTGAGGCGGCGGCTCGCCTGAGTTGAGGACGAGGAGGGGATTCGTCCTCAACGTGGGTCCCGCCCAGGCGTACAGCGCCGCCCCAGGT